>JASHYU010000036.1 GCA_030042855.1 Thermoplasmata archaeon | reverse complement strand
ACGATGCGTCGGGGTCGGGCGGCCCGCACGAGCAGATAGAGGAGCGCGCCCTGCGGCAGCTCGAGGGCGAACGCGAGACCCGCCCCCCGCTGGATCAGCACATCGGGCACCTCGCTCTCCCGGAGCTCGCGACGGAACCGCGCGAGGTCGGTCGGGGTCGCGCCGGTCAGTTGGGAGATCCGTTCGAGCGCCGCTTCCCGGAGGAGCAACATGCGCTGCCGGATCGCTTTCCGCGCGGCCGGAGAGAGCACGGCCGGCGGCCGGCCGGGGCGATCGAGGTACGACGGCACCGCATCGCCCGACAGCGAGCGCTCGGCCCCCGCGGGGGCCGCGGCACCTCCGGCGCCGGGGAGCAGTGCCACGCTCTCGCCATGGGGCTCGCTCTACAAAACCTGCTCGGCCACCCCGAGCCGCCCTGCTCCGGAGCGCCGCGGAGCCCCCGACGGAGTGCGCGATGGAGTACGCGTCAGCGCGCTCATTTATAGGAGCGGCGTCTCGTCGTGCTAGGTCGAGTTTCATGTCCGTGGAAGAGGTAGGTTCCCCCAATTTCGACAAGTTTTCTCAGCAGAACGGGGCCGCCGTGATCGATGTCTGGGCGCCCTGGTGCGGGCCGTGCCGGATGGTCTCCCCGATCGTCGAGCGGCTCAGCGAACGGTACAAGGGGAAGGTCGCGTTCGGCAAGATGAACTCCGACGACAACGGGGACAAAGCCGGTGCGCTCGGGATCATGAGCATCCCGACCCTCCTGTTCTACAAGGAAGGCAAGCTCGTCGACCGGATCGTCGGGGCGTACCCCGAAGAGGTCATCGACGAGCACGTGCGCCGGCTCCTCTGACTCTCCCGCCCCCGGACCGGGCGCCGGTCGCGACCGGCGGGGGATCGGCACGAGAGCGGATCGGCGCCCCGTCCGGCGCGCGATCCCCGGGCGGAGGGCGCATGAGCGCTCCGAGCCCCGACACCCAGCTTGCTCGCTATTCGTTCCAGCGCAAGCTCGACGAGATCGCCCAGGCGAAGGGCCGGGCCACCGAACTCGTCTCGCTCTACGTCCCGCCAGGAAAGCAGCTCTCGGACGTGATGGCGTACCTCCGGAACGAGTACGCCCAGAGCTCGAACATCAAGAGCCGCACGACCCGCAAGAACGTCATGTGGGCGATCGAGTCGCTCATGGGCCGGGTGCGCAGCTTCAAGGAGGCCCCACCGAACGGCGTCGCGTTCTTCGTCGGCCGCAAGGCGATCGGCGCCGACAAGGACGAGCCGGTGACGTTCATCGTCGAGCCGCCCGAGCCGCTCGGCACGTACCTCTACCGGTGCGACTCGACCTTCGTCCTCGATCCGCTCCTCTCGATGGTGCACGAGCCGGACACCTGGGGACTCATCGTCATGGACCGGGCCGAGGTCACGCTCGGCCTCCTCCGGGGGAAGCGGACCGAGCCGCTGCGGAACCGCCAGTCGCTCGTGCCGAGCAAGCACGGGCGGGGCGGCCAGTCGCAGCACCGGTTCGAGCGGATGATCGAGCACGCGGCCCACGAGTTCTTCGTGAAGATCGCGGAGATGGCGGCCGAGCTGTTCCTGCCGCGCAAGGACGTCCTGAAGGGGATCCTCCTCGGCGGCCCGGGCGCCACGAAGGAGTACTTCTACAAGGAGGGCTACCTCCAGTACGAGCTCCAGCAGAAGGTCGTCCTGCCGCTCTTCGACACCGGCTACACGGACGAGTACGGCCTGCGGGAACTCGTCGAGAAGGCGACTCAGACCCTCCACGGGCTCGAGATCACGGACGAGAAGCGGATCATCCAGCGGCTCCTCGCGGAGATCCGCAAGGCCGAGGCCGGCCTCGCGGCGTACGGGGAGCGGGACGTGAACCACGCGCTCGAGATCGGCGCGGTCGACACCGTCCTCATCTCCGAGGGGCTGCGCCGCCAGCGCGTCACGTTCCGCTGCACGTCGTGCTCGAACGAGTTCGTCCGCACGCTCCCCGACGAGGAGGTCGACCGGGTCCTCGACGAGCCGTGCCCGAAGTGCGGCCAGCGTTCGCTCACCCAGGCGTCGCAGGAGGATTACGTCGAGAGCCTCTTTCGACGGGCCGAGGAGTCCGGCGCGAAGGCCCGGCTCATCTCGACGGAGAGCGAGGAGGGCGAGATGCTGACGAAGGCGTTCGGGGGCGTCGCGGCGCTGCTCCGCTACCCGGTCGCCCCGTTGCCGGTCGAGCGAGCCCGCGCCCCGGGCTGACGCCGGCGCCCCGTCACCAGAGGTGGTCGAGCGGGTCGTCTTCCTGGGCGGGCTCCGGCGTCGGCGGAGCGACCACGGACCCGCTCGCCGCCCCGGGGGGATAGAGCGGGGCGTTCGGATAGAGCGGGGGCGGCAGTCGGCGCCGGTCGACGATCACCACCGCCGCGATGAGCGCGGCGGCGGCCACGACCACGACCGCGACCCCGAAGGTCGCGAGGAGCGCCCGGGGGGCCGACACCCCGGTCGCGCAGCCGACCCCGGTGACGAGGCAGTTCGAGTTCGACTCGGCGTTGGGCACCGCGAGCGGCTCGCCCTGGAGCGTGGTCGAGGCGACCGGGTTCGTCGTCGTCGCCGGGTTCGCGGAAAAGCTCCCGAGCGTGTTGTTCGTCGACGCCGGGGACGTGAGGTTCGCCGGGTTCGCCGACCCGAGCGAGTACGACCGGGCCGAGGCCGCCACGCCGAGGTGGCCGTCGAACTCGGGCGAGAAATCGAGTGCGGCGAGCTGGGTCACCGCCGACGTGGCCTGATCGGCCGCCCACGGGTGGGCGGCCAGCGATCCGAAAAAGTCGGCCGCGGTCGGAAGCAGGACGATGCCGTCCTCGACCGCGAAGGGGCCGATCACGGAGAGCTCGATCGCGGGGAAGCTCCCGAGGGATCCGAGGACGACCGACGCGGGCGACGCGAACGATCCCTGGATCGAGACGTTGCCGCTCGGCTGGAACGCTCGCGAGACCGTCGCCGGACCGAACGTGAGGTTCCCGACGACCGGCCCGTGGAAGGCGTAGTAGTAGGTGCTCACGACGGCCCCCATGGCACTGAAGGAACTGTTCGAGCTCCACGAGGCGTTCGTGCCCTCGAGGCTGGCGATCCCGAGCGGCACGAGTCCGAGCGCGGGCGTGAAGGTCACCCCGGCGTGGCTCGCGACGGCGGCGCTGAGGTATTTCGAGCGGTCGACGATCGGCCCGCCGGGCGTCGAGCGGAGCGCGGAGAACGTCGACTCCGTGACGTTCGCCTTCCCCGTCGAGTTAGCGTCGATCAGCGCCAGGGCGGGAACCGCCGCGCCGTTCTCCTCGACGGAGCCGGCGGTGGTGAAGTTCGCCGACGTGTTCGAGCGCTCCCAGGCGCGCATCGACAGGTTGGCGTAGACGAGGGGCGAGGAGCAGCTCGGTCGGCAGAACTCGAGCGCGATGGATACGCCCTGGGCCTGGCCGACCGAGAGGCCGATCGTGTTCGCCCCCGCCGTGCCGTTCGTCTGGGAGAGGATCACCGAGTACCCCATCTTCACCGAACCCTCGTACTGCCAGCCGTCCGGCGCCGAGAGCGGGTGGATCGTGACGCTGCGGGTCTGACCGTAGGCCCAGACGAGCGTCGCGTCGGACGACGGCGTCGTGGCCACCGAGGTCGCGCTCGCGCCGGGAAGGAAGGCAAACACCATGAGGACGGCCACTCCTGCGGTCGCCGTGACGGCCGCGGCGTTCCGACGATTCGGCATGATCCAGGGCGCCCCTTCCGTCCGCGTCCCGATGTCCTACTGGAGAGCCCCCGCTATTAAGGCCGACTTCCCGCTCGGGGAGCCTCCGGATGGACCCCATGCTACACCGTCGCACTGAGGAGGGGGCTCTCCGGTGCGAGCGCTGACCGAATCGGAGGCGCGCGTCATCGCGGTCCTGCTCGCGGCCCGGCCGGATCACGAGCGCGAGCGGCTCCATCAGGTGGGCATTCCCCGGTCGACGTACCACGCCGTCCGGCGACGCGCGTACCTGGAAGGCTGGTTGCGCGACCGATATGTCCCCCATCCGGTACCTCTCGGTCGGCCGCTCGTCACGCTCCTCGTCGCCCGTCCGTACGCGGACCGCTTCGAGGACTTCTCGCGCGTCGCCGCCGCCGATCCGGGGAATGTCGTCCTCTGGACGAGCGCGCATGTGTCGATCGCGGTCTTCTTCCATGCGAAGCCCGCCGACCCTTCGCGGCTCGTGCAGCGGATCGTCGCCCAGAAGCTGGCCGCCCCACCGTTCCAGCTCACCGTCCCCGCGGACGGGCCCACGATCCCGGTCTACTTCGATTTCGAGGGACTCTGGAGCCACCTCGCCGGGTTCGAGGGCACCCTCGCCTACCCGCACGGACTCGGGGGTGCGGAGGGCGGAGACGAGGACGCCGCCGAGCCCGCCCGCCTCTCGAGCCACCAAGAGTGGGCGATCGGCGAGCTCCTGCGCCGGCCCTTCGTCGCCGCCGAGCAGGGCCGCGGGGGCCATCTCGTCGGTCCGTTCGGCCTCCCGTTCTCCCAACGTCGGCTGCTTGCGCGGGGCTGGATCACGCACCGCACCCTGCTCGATCCGTCCCGCCTGCCCTCGTTCGAGGGCAAGGCCGCGGACCAGGTCGTCCTGATCACCGGTACACCGCGCTCGGGCGCACGACCCGAGGTCCTGTTCGCGACGCTCACTCGGGAGTCTCGCGTCTACCCGTTCCTCTTCGTCGTCGGATCGGACCACTGGCTCCTCGGCGCGCTGGGGGGTTCCGCGCCG
>JASHYU010000035.1 GCA_030042855.1 Thermoplasmata archaeon | reverse complement strand
CGACGCGGAGGCCCGCGCGCTCGCCGACGGGCTCGTCGCGCTCGGAGTGCGGGCGACCCGCCTCACCGGGCCCGCGCTCGCCGAGGCGGCCGGTCGGTTCGGCTGGACCGGCGCTCGGGAGGCCCCATGACGGGCGGCGGCCCGACGCTGCGCGCGGTGGAGATCGACGCGTTCGGGCTCGCGGTGGGGACCGCCCTCGTCGCGGGAGGTCTCTCGCTGGCCGCGCCGTTCCTCACGGCGCTCGTCGGGGCGCTCGCGGCCCTCGCCGTGGCCAGCTGGGCGATGGCGTTCGGGTCCGTCCGGCCGACGGCGCGATCGCTGCGGGCCCGCGGGCCGGGACTCGGATCGCTCGCCCTGGGCGGCTCCATTTTCATCGGCGCACCGGCCGCGCTGCTCCCGTATCGGGGGCTCGTGCTCGCGGTCACGCTCGTTCCCCTCTGGGCCCTCGAGCGATCAGCGCGCCGCCGAGCCGCGGGCGCCCCGGGGGCCGAATGAACGCCCGCCGCCGAGCGCTCCCCCGCGAGGAGGGCGCGACCTGGGAGCGGGTCGGCACCCGGTACCGGGCCCCGCTTCTCATCGCTCAGTTTCCCCCCGAGGTGCCGTTCGGCTTCCTGGGACGGGTCCTCCCCACCACCGAGCCGATCGAGCTCTCCCTGGAGGCGCACCGCTACGATCCCCCCCGCGCGCTCGCGCTCCTCCACCGGGCGCGCACGGTCGCCGCGGCCGAGCTCGCGTCCGGAGGGGAGGGGGCCGCGTCGGAGCTCGAGGCCGAGCAGGCGTCGGCCGAGGAGCTCGGACGGGACGTGGCCCGTCGGGTCCAGGAGCTCTGGCGCGTCGGGGTGCGGCTCGTCGCGACCGGCCCGTCCCGCCCGGCCGTCGAGGCGGCCCGCCTCCGCCTCCAGGAACGCCTGGCCCGGTTCGGTTTCCGGACGCGCGTGCCGCGCTTCGAGACCAAGGAGGCGCTCGCCCCCGTCGACCTCGTCCGGGGCGGGGCACGCCCGCCCGGCTACTGGCAGACCCTGCCGACCGACGGGCTCGCCGCCCTCTTCCCGTTCGGGGACGAGACGGTCCTCGAACCCGGCGGCGTCTTGGTCGGGCTCGCGCTCGCGGACGCGAGCCCGGTCTTCCTCGACCGCTGGTCGCACGCCAGCCACTCCTGGGGGATGTTCGGGACGACCGGATCGGGGAAGACCTTCGCGTCGGCGCTCACGCTCCTCCGGAGCCGCTGGATGCGCCGGGAGCTCGAGATCACGATCCTCGACCCGCTCGGGGAGTACGGCGAGTTCCTGCGCGCGATCGGCGGCTCGGTCGTCACGCTCGCCGGACCCGGAGCGGGCCGGCTCAATCCGCTCGATCCGATCACGACCGGCGGCGACCGCCGGGAGAAGGCGGCCCGGGTGGGCGCCATGCTGCGGGCGCTGTTCCCGAGCCTCCGGGACGAGGAGGCGGCCGCGCTCGACGCGGGGATCTCGCGGCTCTACGAGCGCGGGGCGGAGGTTCCGACGTTCTCGGACCTCCGGCGGGGGATCGCGAGCGCGGGCTCCGGCTCCGAGCGGCTCGCGACGCTCCTCGAGGTGCTCACGGACGGCTCGCTCGCCCACCTGGACGGCCCGACCACCCTCCGACCGGACTCCGGGCCCGTGGCGGTCGACTTCCGCGGCGTGGCCGACGACCAGCTGCCGTTCCACCTCGCCTACGTCCTCGACTGGGCGTACGGCCGCCTCCGGGACCGGCCGGGACCGAAGCTCCTCGTCGTGGACGAGGCGCACCTCCTCGCGCGCCACGCGGCGACCGAGGAGCTGCTCGAGCGGATCGTCCGCCACCTGCGGCACTTCGAGGCCGGGATGATGGTGCTCTCGCAGAACCCCGACGACTTTCTCGAGCGGCCCAGCGGCCGCTCGCTCCTGCGGAACCTCTACGCGACGGCGTTCCTCCGCCTGCCCGAGGTCTCGCCGGCGACGCGGGAGTTCTTCGGGCTCACGTCTGCGGAGTCCGAGTGGCTCCCGAAAGCGCGCCTCCCGCGGGAGGCGGGGTACTCGGAGTCCCTGTGGCGGATCGGCGCGCTGCATCTCCCCCTCGCCCTGGTCGCCTCGACCCCGGAGTACGAATTCCTGAATCGGACGCTCGGCTCGGACCGGGCGACGTGAGTGGTACTAGGGGTCCACCGAGAGTCGCTACTTCACCCTCGGCCCGTCCGATGCGCTCGATCCTCGTCGGTGCCTTTACCATTCCTACGAAGACTGGCAGGCGACACTTCGATATCCGGTCGTCACCCGATCCACGAAAAAACATTAGGGCTGCAACTGTAGCCCGCCGCGCGATGCGAACTCCATCCTGATTGACCGAGACGTCAAATGGGGGTGGCGAACAGACTACATCTGCGAGTGTTAGGTACGGGAACGTCTTGGGCGAGACCTCCAAGACGAGACCGAGCGATAGCTCTCACGTGCAGAATCAACTGGAGAAGGGATGAGCGAGTACGAGTATCTCATGGCAACTCCGTCACTGATCAGCGAGCATCTAGAGAAGTGGATGGCGGTGGTTGGCCGCGAGGTGGTCGCGGTGGGTGACTCGGCAAAAGAGGTGCTTGCCCAAGCGCGAGCTAAGTACCCCAACAAGGAACCGTTCATCGCCAAGTTCCCGAAGGACACCGCAAGGCTCCTTTGAGGAGGCCCGACGACGCCGACCTCCGTTCGTCGTCGTGCTCGAGTCCTCCCGTTTCACCAGAAAGCCTAACGACCGGTCGTGTAGAGCTCCGCCGCGAGCGTCTGCCCTACAACGGCGGTACTAGGGAGGCCCGGGTCGTTACGAGCGAGGGACGAGAATTCGGATGGCCCGGTGGCGTTGCAGTTCCGCTCGAAAGCGAGGTTTATACGGCGCGTCGCGCCCCCTCGGTCCCGTGGCCGACGAGGCGACGGTCGACGGCCCCACCCGTCGCCGGACCAGCTGGAACCTGAAGGCGATCGTCGAGGACGTCGCCGGTCGCCCGATCGAAGAACTCCAGGACCCGGCCCGACCCGTTCATCCGTACCTCCGGGGAAAGATCGCCGAGGTCCCGGTCGGGCCGGAACTCGATACGGACGCGCCGGTGTACGATCCGGTCGCCCACCTCTACCCGCCGCTCGTGGGGGCGGCCGGGCGGGCGTACCACGGCGCCGAGCACGAGCACCACGGCGAGACCCTCGCGCGGCACCGCCCCCTCCTCGACGCGGAGGGGCGGCCGGTGCACCCGCCCGGCCCGTCGCACCGTCCGGAGCGCCTCTACCTCCACTACCTCCTGCTCCACATGGACCGGCTCAGTCTCTCGGCGCTCCGCTACCTCCACCAAGCGATCGAGGAGGAGCTCGCGCATCGCGAGCACGCTCTGGCGGGATCAGCCCCCGCGAGCGCGCCGACTCCGTGAGATCGCGGTAGGCCGCGTCCTCCCATTCGACCCCGATCGCCCGCCGGCCGAGCGCGGCGGCGGCCCAGACGGCCGTGCCGGTCCCGGCGAACGGATCGAGGACCGTGTCGCCGACGAGCGAGAACATCCGCACGAGCCGCTCCGGGATCTCGGGCGGGAACGCGCCCGAGCGCCCGCCGCGGGTCGACCGCTGGGGCGCTCCGCGGACATCGGACCAGACCTGGCTGAACCACCGATCCCGTTCGGCCCGAGAGAATCGGCTCTCGGCCCGCGCGGGATCGTGCGGCGGAAGGCGGCGGAGCCGCCCCTTGCGGAACGGGAGGATGAACTCGCAGTCGAGGGTGACGTAGGCGTTGGGGGGGAGGAAGCCGGAGCCGAGGAACGCGTTCGGCTTGTTGAACGGCTTCTTCCAGAGGACGTAGGGGAGGGGCGAGAAGCCGACTCCGGCCGCCCGGACCAGCGTCTCGGCGTGGTTCGGCCAGAGCTGGAACCCGTGGGGGCCCGCCCGGAGCGCGTCGCCGATGTTGATCGCGAGGATCCCGCCGGGGACGAGCACGCGATGGCACTCCGCCCACGCGTCCGCGAGGACGGCGTGCATCGCGCCGTAGTCGGCCGCCCCCAGCCGGGCGAACAGCGCGTCCCACTGCGGGATCATCGGGTAGGGTGGGGAGGTGACGACGAGGTGGACCGAGCTCGAGGCGACCGCATCGAGGTGCCGGGCGTCGCCGTGGATCAGCCGGACCGGGGGCGGCCGCGCGGACGGCACGGCCCGCGCCGAGACGCGGCACGGTTATGAGAGCCCGGCTGCCTTCGCCGGCGATGCGGCTCGAGCGGCCGGTCCTCCAGGTGGCGCTCGACTTCGAGAACCTCTCCCGCGCGCTCCCGGCCGGGCGCGAGGCGGTCGAGGGCGGCGCCGACTGGGTCGAGGCGGGCACCCCCCTCATCAAGAGCGAGGGGCTCGACGCGGTCCGCGAACTGAAGAAGGCGTTCCCGGCCCAGCGGATCGTCGCCGACATGAAGATCATGGACACCGGCGCGTTCGAGGTCGAGATCGCGGCGAAGGCCGGGGCGGATATCGTGACGGTGCTCGGCGCGTCGGACGACGGGACGATCGCCGACGCGGTCCGCGGCGGAGAGCTCTACGGCGCCGAAGTGATGGTCGACCTCCTCGGGGTGGCCGATCCGATCGCGCGGACCCGCCGGGCGGCCGAGCTCGGCGCCGCCGCGGTCTGCTGGCACGTCGGGATCGACATGCAGATGCTGGGGATGACCCCGTTCGCCGTCCTCGACGAGCTCGTGAAGGCGTCGAGCCTTCCGGTCGCCGTCGCGGGGGGGCTCAACAGCGAGTCCGTCGCGAAGGCGGTCCGCGGCGGGGCGCAGATCCTCATCGTCGGCGGCGCGATCACGAAGAGCCCGCACATCGCCGACGCGACGCGGCAGATCCGCCGGGCGATCGAGACCGAGAAGGAGGTCCCGACGGAGCTCTTCCGCCGGTACGCGGGCGAGGAGGTCCGCGCGGCGTTCCTGAAGGTCTCGAGCCCGAACGTGACCGACGCGATGCAGCGCCAGGGCGCGATGCACGGGATCCGGCCCCACCTCAAGAACCCCAGCGTCCGCATCGCCGGGCCGGCGGTGACGGTCGTCACGCGCAACGGGGACTGGGCGAAGCCGGTCGAGGCGATCGACCGGGCCGGCCCGGGGGACGTCATCGTCGTCGACGTCGGCGGGGGCCCGACCGCGATCTGGGGCGAGCTCGCGAGCTGGAGCGCCCACCTGCGGAAGGTCTCGGGCGTCGTCGTCGACGGCGCGATCCGCGACGTGGACGCGATCCTCGAGCTCGGCTTCCCGGCGTTCAGCCGGTCCACGAGCTCCGACGCCGGCGAGCCGAAGGGGCTCGGGGAGATCGGGGTCGAGGTCACGGTCGGCGGGCAACGGGTCCGTCCGGGCGACTGGATCGTCGGGGACCTGAGCGGCGTCGTCGTGGTGCCGCGCGAGCGCGCGGCGGAGGTCGCGAACCGGGCGCTCGACGTGCTCGAGCACGAGAACCGCGTGCGCGAGGAGATCCGGCGCGGATCGACCCTCAGCGCGGTGCAGAAGCTCGAGCGCTGGGAGCGCGTCGGTTAGGGCGCGCGCCGGGCCCGCGCGCGGGGCCCCCCGGGGCCCGGGGAAACCCTCCGAGGATCTGGGCGCGCGACCACGCGAGCTCCGCGGAGCGCTGGAGAAAGGCCCGCTGTCGCCGGTTCGGTCCGGTCCAGGTGCTTTCCCATCCCACCGGAAGCTCGACCTCCCACAGGAGCAGCCCCTCGGGCTCCGCCAACGGAAGGGTGAGGCGGATCGCGCCCCGGGCCGCCGCGGCGAGGTCCGGCTCGGTCAGATCGCCGCGCTCCACGGCGCGCAGGGCGGCCACCATCTTCCGGACCTGGCCCCACACGAACGAAGGGGCCGCGACCTCGACCACGATCCCGCCCGGACGCGGACGCACGCGGATCGACTCGACGGTCCGGAGGGTCGGGGTGTCCCGCGGCAACGCGCGGCCGAACGAGCGGACGTCGAGGGCTCCCACCAACCGCCGAGCGGCGGTGTTCCAACGGTCGACGGCGTGCCGACCCGGTTCGAAGTACCGATAGATCCGGCGGACGGCGGACCGGACGCGGAAGTCGCGGGGGACCGGGCCGCACGCGGTGAAGTAGATCTCCGGCGCGATGCCGTTGAGCGCTCGAAGGAGCGCGGCCGGGGCGAGATCGGACTCGAGGGCCAGGGCGTTCGCGCGCGCGCTGACCCCCCGGTCGGTCCGGCTCGCCACCTCTAAGGACGCCGGGTCGACGTGAGCGCGGAGCCCCTGACGGACCAGTCCTTCGCGGATCGCGCCCTCGACCGTGCGACGACCGGGCTGGCGGGCCCAGCCGGCGAACGGAAGGCCGTCGTACCCGAACCGGACGACGTGGCGCATGCGTCCCCGCGCAGAGACCCGGGTCGGCTTGAGGGCCGCGAGGGGTCGGGTTCGACCGTTGCCAACGCGTGTCAAATGGACAACTATAGACTACGCTATAGACTACGTTGATTTCTTATATATCGCGCGAACGGCTCGCAGCGCCGGTGACTACCGCGACTTCCGAAGGACTCCTCGGTCTCTCCGTGGGTTCGAGCGCGTATGGGCGGCCGGTGCCTCGGCGGGGCGAACCTGCCCCGGGGATCGGTCGCGACGCCGGGGACTCGCGGTCGTAGTCACGCGTGAAGGGAGGAAAATGAGTAGCAGCGGAACAGCAACCAGTGCGCCCCCAACGCCTCCGCCGAGCGAACCGACCCCCGCCGCGACCCCGCCACCGGCCCCGGAAGGGATCCAGCGGAAGAAGCGGGCCTCGTGGGTCATCCCCGTCGTCGCGGTGATCGTGATCATCGTGGTGATCGTGGCGATCGGGTTCGCCGCCGGGTGGTTCAAGACGACGACCAGCTCCTCCTCGAAGTACACCTGCACCGCCGTGACGGCGGGAGCGACCCTGCCGTCGCCCGGGACCATCAAAGGCGAGGGATCCTCGCTCGTCGAGCCGCTGATCGACCAGTGGGAGACGTCCTACTGGACGGGCTCCGTCGTGACCGCGTACAATCCGGCGGGTAGTTCGTCCGGCATCTCGGCGATCACGCTGAAGGTCGTCGATTTCGGCGCGAGCGACGCGCCGCTCACGAACACCCAGCTCGCGGCCGCTCCGGGTCTCCTCGAGATCCCCGAAGCCGCCGGAGGGGTCGTCCCGATCTACAACCTGGCCGGGATCACCAACCTCCACTTCAACGGGTCGGTGCTCGCGCAGATCTTCGACGGCCAGATCACGAACTGGAACAACACCGCGCTCCAGACGCTGAATCCCGGGGTGACGCTCCCCTCGGCCTCCATAGCCCCCGTCTACCGGACGGGCGGCAGCGGGACCACGTTCATCTTCACGAGCTTCTTGACGCTCAAGAACTCGTACTGGGCCTCGCACTACGGGCGGAACCTGAGCTGGCCGAGCGGACTCCCCGGCACGAGCGCCTCCGGGAACGGCGGCGAGGCGTCGACCGTCTCGACGACCCCCGACGCGATCGGCTACGTCGACATCGAGTACGCGCTGACGTCCTCGACGCCCCTCGGCATCGGGGCGGTGCAGAACCCGTCCGGCAACTTCATCGTGGCCAACGTCAGCAACACCGAGTCGGCGCTGATCTCGATCCATCCGACCCTGCCGACCGGCGCGGAGTCGTGGTACAACGTGTCGTTCCTCGACGCGCCGGGAGCCGGCGACTATCCGATCACGTCGCTCACCTACCTGCTCGTCTACCAGGACCTGAGCAGCGCGTACTCGTCGTACACGCTGAACAGCGCGGAGAACCTGGTCGACTTCATCCAGTGGGCGATCACGACCGGACAGAGCTGGTCCCCGACGCTGAGCTACGCGCCCTTGCCCGGGTTCGTGACCACCGTCGATAACGCGACGCTGAGCTCGATCACGTTCGATGGTTCCGCGGTGCCGATCTGCGTGGTGAACGGCGGGGGCGCACCGGCGACCTAGTCGGAACGGCCCCCCCGAAGCGACCGTATGGGCCCGTCAACCCCTTCCCCATCTTCTTCTCCGAGCCCCCCCGATTCCCGAAGGGTCGCCCGCTGGCCGGACCGGGTGTTCTTCGGCCTCGTGGGCGCGATCGGCCTCGGCGTCATCGCCCTCGCGATCGCCATCGTGGCGATCCTCGCGGAGAACTCGCGGGAGTCGTTCCGCGTGTTCGGCTGGGGGTTCCTCTACGGGACGACCTGGGACCCCAACAAGCAGATCTTCGGGGTCATCCCGTTCGTCGTCGGCACGCTCCTGACGAGCGGCATCGCGCTCCTGATCGCCGTCCCGCTCGCCCTCGGATCGGCGATCTTCATCACGACCCAGTCCCCCCGGTTCCTCCGCGGACCGGTCGGCACCGCGATCGAGCTGCTCGCCGCGGTCCCGTCCGTCATCTACGGGTTCTGGGGCCTCTTCGTCATCGTCCCGTACATGCGCATCACGGTCGATCCGTTCCTGAGCACCTGGTTCGGGTTCACCGGGCTCTTCACCGGGCCCGCCTACGGCTTCGGAGTCCTCACGGCCAGCGTCGTGCTCGCCGTGATGATCGTGCCGACGATCTGCGCCGTGAGCCGGGACTCCCTCCTCGCCGTGCCGGTGGCGCAGCAGGAGGCGGCGGTGAGCCTCGGCGCGACGAACTGGGAGACGACCCGGACCGCGATGCTCCCCTACGCCCGCTCGGGGATCGTGGGCGGGACGATCCTCGGCCTCGGCCGCGCGCTGGGCGAGACGATGGCCGTCACGATGGTGATCGGGAACGTGGACCGGATCCCGACGTCGCTGTTCTCGCCCGGCCAGACGATCGCGAGCCTGATCGCGAACGAGCTCCTGAGCAGCTCGGGGCCCCTCCAGACCTCGGCGATCCTCGAGTGCGGGCTCGTCCTGCTCGGGATCTCGCTGGGCGTGAACGTGGCGGCGCGCCTCCTCGTCTGGCGCATCACCCGACGGACGGGGGCGATCGTGGCATGAAGTTCGACCATCACGCCCGCCGCAAGCTCCTCAGCCACGGGATCATGGTCCTGACCGGCCTCTGCGTGATCGCGGTGATCTACCCGCTCGTGAGCATCGTCTACACGGCGATCCTCCACGGCGGGACCGTGCTCTTCCAGACCGGGTTCCTCACCTCCGTGCCCCCGAACGCCTGCTCCCCGATCTCCTGCAAGACCGTCGGGATCGGCCCCAACATCCAGGGGACCGTCATCCTGGTCGGGATCGCCGCGCTGATCTCGATCCCCGTCGGCGTGCTCGCGGCCGTCTTCGCCTCCGAGTACCGGACCCGGGGCGTGGGCCGGGCGATCAGCTTCACGGCCGACGTGCTGAGCGGCGTGCCGTCGATCATCATGGGGGCGTTCATCTTCGGCTACTTCGTCATCGTCTACCCCTCGCTCACCTACAGCGCCATCACGGGAGGCCTCGCGCTCTCCGCGATCATGATCCCGATCGTCACCCGGACGACCGAGGAGGCCCTGAGGACGGTGCCGAACAGCACGCGCGAGGCGGCGCTCGCCCTCGGCATCTCGAAGTGGAAGACGACCCTACGGATCGTCGTCATCTCCGCGCTCCCGGGCATCGCGACCGGCGTG
>JASHYU010000034.1 GCA_030042855.1 Thermoplasmata archaeon | reverse complement strand
ACCCGTTCCTGAAGCACTTCGAGACGTTCCGCGACCTGCTCCAGCGGAGTTCGGCGGCCGCGGGCACGACCCCTGCGGCCGGGCCGCCGGCGACCTCCGCGTCCCCTCCGACCGCCCCGTCGGCCGCGCGCCCACCGCGGAAGGCCGTGAAACCCGGATGACCCCGGGCGCCGGAAGGGTCCTATAGGGCCCCCCGCTTGGGCCCGCTTCGAATCGAGGTTCTCGCGAGGACGGGGGATCATGCGCGCGGTCGTGCTGGGGGGCGGGGGATTGACCGGGCGCTGCAGCGTGCGGGATCTCGCGACCGCCGGGACGTTCGATTCGGTGGTCGCGGCGGACCTCGACCCGACGCTCGCGACCGCCTCGGCGAAGGCCGCCGGCCCGCGTGCCACGGCGGTCACGCTCGATGTCCGGGACCCGGCGTCCCTCGCGAAGGTCCTCGAGGGGGCGGACGTCTGCGTCAACGCGGTGCAGTACACGTTCAACCTCCCGGTGATGGAGGCGGCGCTCCGCGCCGGGGTCCCGTACCTCGACTTCGGCGGGCTCTTCCACACGACGCGTCGCCAGCTCGCGCTCGACGAGGCGTTCCGGCGCGCGGGCCGGATCGCCATCCCCGGCCTCGGTCAGGTGCCGGGGATCTCGAACGTCCTCGCGATGCAGGCGACCGAGGACCTGGACCGGGTCGACTCGCTCGTGATCCGCGATGGCTGGCGCGACCTCACCGTCGGCGGGCCCGAGATCTCGTTCACCTGGTCGCCGAGCACGTTCCTCGACGAGATGATCCTCCCCGCCCAGGTGTTCGAGGGCGGAGCGTACCGCGAGTACCCCCCCATGAGCGGCGCGGAGGAGTACGACTTCGGCGAGCCGATCGGGACGACGCGGGTCTACCGGACGCTCCACTCGGAACCCGCGACGCTGCCGGCGAGCCTGAAGGGGAAGGGCCTGCGGCACTGCGAGTGGAAGGAGGGCGGCCCGGGGATCGACGTCCTTCGGACGATGGCGCTCCTCGGGCTCGGCTCGGAGACGCCCGTCGAGGTCCGGGGCCAGCCGGTCGTTCCCCGGCAGTTCACCCTCGCGCTCCTGAAGCGCGAGAAGCTGCTCGGCGCGCCCGAGGGAGTCCGCGTCAACGACTGGGAGATCTGCGACATCGAGGTCCGGGGGTCGAAGGCGGGCCAGCCCGTCGTGCGCCACGCGCTGGGCCGGTTCCCGCCGCGTCCCGACTGGCACCTCACGGCCACCGAGTACGCCGTCGGGGTGACGGGGGCGGTCGGGGCCGAGCTGATCGCCCGGGGCGGGATCCGTGCCATCGGGGTCGTGCCCCCGGAGCTCTGCGTGCCGGCGACGCCGTTCCGCGCGGCGCTCGCCCGGCGGGGGATCGAGACGACGATCACGCCGCCCGAGGGGCCGCTGACGCCGTTCCAACGGGTTTCCCCACCTTCCTAGACCCGAGCGGCCCCGGGACCCGATTTCCCGGGCCCAGGGAGGGCCCGAAGGAGGGCAAGCAACTGACGAACCCAAGTTCGACAAAGGACGCATTTTGCGTTATATGAAGGTCGTAGGGGTTCCGCTCCCAAGCCAACCCTTTATACCCCGCCCGGGGTGGGAAGGCCGCCCGAGATGAGTTTCCTATGGCGGAGATGGAACCCGCCCCATCGGACCTGCTTGCCGGCAGGGAACGCCGTCTGGAGGAGCTCGTCGGACGCCCCGAGGACGTCCCGGGCGTCCTGAGCGCGGACGCGGTGATCCCGAGCCCCGCGGTCCCGGCCCCCCCCAAGGAGGAGCCCGCGAAAGAGGAGCCCCCCGCGAAGCGGGAGCCCGCGAAGGAAAAGGAGGCCCCGGCCCCGCCGGCCGCCGAAGCTCCGAAGGAGGTCGCCCCCGTCGCCCCGCCGCCGGAGCCCGAGAGCCAGCCGCTCCCGATCCCGATCGCCCGGCTCGTCCCGAAGCTCAAGAAGAGCGCGAAGCTCTTCGAGGAGGGGAAGAAGCGGATCCCGAACTCCTCGAGCTCCTTGATCCGGGTCGCGTCGTACGATCCGGTGCCCCCGTTCATCGCCCGGGCGAAGGGACCGACGATCTGGGACGAGGACGACAACGAGTACCTCGACTTCAACCTCGCCTACGGGGTGCTGATCAACGGCCACGCCCCGGGCGAGCAGATCCGTGCGATCCAGGAGGCGGCGCAGTTCGGCCTCCACTTCGCCTCGCCGACGGCCCGGGAGATCGAGGTCGCGAAGCTGTTCCAGAAGCTCGTCCCGAGCGCCGAGCGCGTCGCGTTCTGCTCGAACGGCTCCGACGCGACGATGAACGCCATCCGGATGGCGCGCGCCGTCACGGGGAAGGACGCGATCCTGAAGTTCGAGGGCCACTATCACGGCCAGCACGACCTCGCGCTGATCAGCGCGGAGGCCCCGCCGATCGTCGCCGGGCTCGACGAGTACCCCCGGCCGCTCCCGAACTCCGCGGGCATCCCCCCCGGGGTCACCGACTACGTGATGGTCGCCCCGTTCAACTCGATCATCGCGTTCGAGCGGATGGTCCGCCGCTACCGCGACCGTCTGGCCGCGGTGATCCTGGAGCCGGTCATGGCGAACTCGGGGGTGATCCCGCCGGCCCCGGACTTTCTCCAGCGACTGGTCGAGATCGCCCACCAGAATGACATGCTGGTGATCTTCGACGAGGTCTTCACCGGATTCCGCGTCGCGCCGGGGGGCGCGCAGCAGCTCTACAAGGTCGAGCCGGACATCTCGTGCTGGGCGAAGGCCCTCGGCGGGGGGGTCCCGGTCTCCGCCGTCTCGGGGAAAGCGGAGTACATGGACATGATCGCCCCCGGGCGGATCTCGTTCGGGGGGACGTACTTCGCGAACAACCTGTCCATGGCGGGAACGCTCGCGAACCTCAAGATGCTCCACCGCGGCGGGGAGGACCTCTACGCCCGGTTCGGCCGCCTCACCGAGCGCCTCGAGAAGGGGATCGAGGAGGCCGCGCGCGACGCGAAAATCTCGGTCCTCGCCCAGTCAGTGAACGGGATGCTCCAGTTCTTCTTCACCAAGCGCAAGAAGATCGCGAACTACCGCGAGTCGCTCCAGATCGACTGGAACCTCTACCTCCGCCACCACCAGCTCTTGCTCGACAAGGGGATCTACATCCACCCCGACAACTACGAGCGGATCACCTTCTCGAGCGCGCACACCGAGAAGGACATCGACAAGTTCGTCTCGATCCTCCACGAGACCTTCGCCGAGCTGAAGACCCTGCCGCGGGACTACCTCGTCTAGGCGGCCGGGGGCCCCCGGGGCCCGTTCGCCGCCCGAGCGGGCCGGCGGGAGACCCGAATCGGTGGATTAATAGTGGGAACTCGTAACCCCACCGAAATGCCGGGGTCGGCAGTTCCGCCCCCCCTGACAGGAGGACCGGGGGTTGGGGCGTAGTCCGAGCGATCTCGCGGTCTTCATCGGCAAGCGCCTCGTCCAGCTCATTCCCGTCCTGCTCGGCATCACGATCCTGACGTTCGTCTTCACCCACCTCTCGGTCGTCAACCCCTGCAACCAGTGGTTCCCGCATGCGGGTCCGGGGACGCTCGCGAACTGCCGCCGGATGTTCAGCCAGCCGGGGTACGTCCAGTACTGGAACTACCTCCTCAACCTCCTCCACGGCAACTGGGGCGCCTCCGTCGAGGGGGTCTCCGTCTATCCCGCGATCGCGGACGGCCTGCCCGCGACCCTCGAGCTCGTCCTCGCCTCGCTCTTCCTCATGATCGTCATCGGGATTCCCCTCGGGGTCATCGCCGCCCAGTCCGCCGGGCGGTGGGCCGACCACCTGGTGCGGATCTTCTACCTGAGCGGCTGGGCCACCCCGACGTACCTCGGCGCGGTGATCGCGGCGATCTTCCTCGCGCCGTACCTGGGCCTCCCCTCCCACGGGGAGTACACGACTTCCCCGCCGCCGTACCCGCAGTACACCCACATGTCGGTCCTCGACGCGCTCCTCGCCGGGAACCTCTCCTGGACCGGTGACGCGCTCGCGCACCTCGTCCTCCCCGCCGCGACGCTCGCGTTCATCAACATGGGGATCGCGACCCGCATGACGCGGAGCTCGATGCTCGAGGTGATCCCGCTCGACTACGTGAAGTCGGCCCGGATGAAGGGCCTCTCGGAGTTCTGGGTGATGTACAAGCACGCGCTTCGCAACTCGCTCATCACGACGACGACCGTACTCGGTGTCACGGCCGGTGGACTCCTCGCCGGGACCGTCGTGATCGAGGAGGTCTTCGGCTGGCCCGGGATCGGGGCGTACGCGTACACCGCGATCGGTGGGGGCGGGAACGCGCCGAACTTCGACGGGGCGATCGCGGTCGTCGCGGTCTTCGCCGTCGGCGTCGTGATCGCGAACCTCATCGCCGACATCCTCTACGGCATCCTGGACCCGCGGGTGGACTGGAGGTGACCCGACGGCCGCGGTGAAGCCCTCCGGATCGACCACGTGGGTCGGTACCCAGTCCCGACGCGCCTGGCAGAGCGTGCGGACGTTCTGGCAGGTGCTGCGCGCGAACCCCCTCACCCTCGCGGGATTCATCCTCGTCGTCCTGATCGCCGCGACCGCCCTCATCATCACCGCCGCCCCCCACCTCCTCACGCCGTACGGCAGCAACGCGCCGACGACCGCCTACGCCCAGCCCCCGTCGTGGGCGCATCCGTTCGGCACGGACTCGGGCGGACTCGACATCTACTCGGA
>JASHYU010000033.1 GCA_030042855.1 Thermoplasmata archaeon | reverse complement strand
GCGTAGAACCGGTGGAAGTAGTACTGGCCCGCCGCCTCGTCCCAGGTCCAGTTGGCGGGCTCGAGATCGCGGAAGATCACGCGGGTCCGGGAGAATTCCCTGCCCGCGTCCGACCAGAGGAACCAGTTCCGGTACGGCGACGCGCGGTCCCGGCGCGCCTCCTGGAACCACGGGTGGTCGATCGAGACGTGGTTCGTCACGAGGTCGCCCAGCACCCGGATCCCCCGGGCATGCGCCTCGGCGACGAGCCGGTCGAGGTCCGCGATCGTCCCGAGGGTCGGGTCGATGACGTAGTGGTCGACGACGTCGTACCCCTCGTCCCGCCAGGCGGACCGGTAGAACGGGAGGAGCCAGATCGCCCCGACGCCGAGCTCGGACAGATAGTCGAGCTTCTCGGTGACCCCCGGAAGGTCTCCGATGCCGTCCTCGTTCGAATCGCGGAAGGTGCGCACCGGGATCTCGTAGAAGACGGCGCTGCGGAACCAGGCACCTTCGCGCAACCCCCGCCCCGCGGCCATCTCGTGGTCCCCCTGGCACCCTCCGAGGCGCGCGGAGTCAAAGGGTTCGTCCCCGAGCGGCCGGACGCGGTATCGAGGGGGTCCGCGGTCCGCTCGGCCCCGGCGCTATGAGGGCGGGACCGAAGGCCGGGATCCGACCTCGGGGGCGCCGGTCAGCGCGCGGCACGCCTCGTACAACCGGCGGGCGACCTCGAGGTCCTGCGACGCCCGCGAGCCCGGCTCGGTCCGGTGATCGGTGAAGTACTGCCCCGTGACCCCCGCGATCGACGGTTCGGCCGCGGCGTAGATCGGGGTCGCCGCGCCGCGCGGGGCGCTCCGGCCGAAGAGCCGGCCGAAGAACCAGATCGCGGCGGCCGTGCCCCCCTCGTTGTTCTGTCCGAAGCCGGAATGCACGAACCCCGGGTGCACCGCGTTCACGCTGACCCCGCTCCCGGAGAGCCGGCGGGCGAACTCGCGCGTCAAGAGGAGGAGCTCGAGCTTCGAGACTCCGTACGCCCGAAACCCGTTCCCCCAGGGCTCGGGACCCTCGAGATGATCGAAGTCGACCGTCTGCCTCCGGTGGGCCATCGAGCTCACGTTGACCACCCGGGCGGGAGCGCTCGACGCGAGCCGGGGCGCGAGGATCGAGGTGAGCAGGAACGGCGAGAGCACGTTCAGGGCGAACGTCCGTTCGTGCCCTTCCGACGTCGTCGCTCGAGCGCGGAAGTACGCCCCGGCGTTGTTGACGAGAATATCGATCCTCGGGAACTCCGCGAGGAGCCGCGTCGCGAGCGCGCGCGTGTCCGCGAGCAGCGCGAGGTCCCGGACGCCGACGGGGACGACCGCGGGATTACCGGTCGCCGTCGCGAGGCGCTGGCCGATCTCGCGCGACCGCTCTTCACCCCGGCCGACGAGCACCACGGTCGCGCCGAGCGAAGCGAGCCCGCGCACGGTTTCGAGCCCGATCCCCGAGGAGCCGCCCGTGACGACCGCGACCCGACCGACGAGGGGGCGAGGACCGGACGGCGCCATGGACCGCCGGGGGTAAGCCGCGATCCCCGCTTAGGGGTTGCCGACCGGCCGAACCTCCTAGGAAAGGCGGTATTCCCGCCGGCGCGAGTCGTGCAGCGAGATCGCCTCCTGCACGAGCCCCTGGCGCCGCAGCGACTCGAGGGCGCTCTGTACGGTGCGCCGCGGGAGCCGCGACATGTGGGCGAGCTGGGTCTGATCCAGCCCGCGGTACGTCTCGAGCAGGAAGAACAGGAACTTGGCCGCCGGGGGGCCCTTGACGGGGCGGGAGTGCCGGATCGATCCGAACGTGTCGCCGCGCAGGCCGAGCCGCTCGGTGGCGAGGGGCGCGATCGAGTCGAACGCGACGTTGCCGAGGTTCGCCTCGGCGCCGAGCTCCCGGAGGAGTTGGATCTGCTGCGACTCGATCGGCGCCTCGAACAGGAGCGCCTCCGGCGGATGCTCGGCGGTGATCGAGCGCACCCAGTCCCACTTGATCGCGCCGTCGGTGTCGTAGATGCCGACGCCCCGGCCGGATTCCCGGCTCTCGATGATGACGCGCCGAGGCCGGAGCGTCCGGGCGTGCGCGATCTGGGCGTTCGTCTCCTTCAGCGAGAGCTGGTGCTGCGGGTCCTTCTTGCCGACCTCGATGAAATGGTCGAGGCTGCGCTGGCGGACCTGGTCGGCGAGCCGCTCGATCTGGATCCGGGAGAGCTCGATGATCCCGCTCGAGATCTCGATGAGGTCGAAGCCGAGCTCGCGCGCCTCGTCGAGCATCTGGCCGACGCGGTTGTGGACGATCGCGTACTCGAGCAGGGTGCCGCCCGTCGAGACCTCGATCCCGACGTCGTGGTAGCGCTTCACACGCTCGCGGACCCGCTCCCGCGAGAGGAGCAGCGGAAGGCCCCACCCGATCTTCGCGATGTCGAAGTACGGCGCGAGGTACTCGAGCTCCTCCGAGTTCAACGCCCGCAACCGATCGAGGATCGAGGTGATCCCGTTCGGTCGCGGGCGGCTGAGGCGCGGCGCGTTCGCCGGAAAGAACGCGGCCTTACCCCGGGAGGATGCAGAACCTGCCACCATCGTGACCACCCGAATGCAGGAATCGCCCTAACTACGCCGTTCCGGCCTTTATCTGCCTTGCGGCGCCGCGCGGGCGCCGGGTCGGTCGCGCGGGGCCGTCAGACGGCCTTTGCCTCGGGGTCGGACGAACGGACCGCTCGACCCCGTCCCGGTTGCGCGCTGATTTCGGCACGCATGCGACGTGCGAGGAGCAGCTCGATCGCGAAGATCCGGATGAACGCGAGGCCGCTCGCGACCTTGCTCGCGCCTTCGACCCGGGGGGTGAACTGGTAGCCGACCTCGGTCACCCGGTCCCCCTCGGCCATCACGAGGACGAAGATGAGCAGCTTGTAGCCGCGGTAGAGCGGGTGGAGCGGGACCCAGACGTCGCGGCGGAACGCGAAGAAGCCCGAGATCGGATCGCGCACTCCGCGGGTCGAGGCGAGCAGGAGACGCGCGAGCCATTCGGCGCCGCGCGAGACCGTCCACCGGAACGCGGTACGGGGCCCGGCCGATCCGCCGCCCACGTAGCGGCTCGCGATGACGAGCGCCGAGCCGCCGCGCAGCGATTGCAGCATCGGGAGAAGGAGCTCGGGGGGATGCTGGAGGTCGGAGTCCATCACGACGACGTACTTCCCGCGCGCGGCTTCGATGCCCTGGCACTGCGCGCGGAGCGTCGTCTGCTTGCCCTCGTGGCAGAGGAGCCGGAGCCTCGGATCCGTGGCCGCGACCTCGCGCACGTACTCGCGCGTCCCGTCCCGGCTCCCGTCGTCGACGACCAGGACCTCGTAGACGGGCAGCGGCTGGCGTCGGATGCGGTCCAGCACCTCGGGAAGGTTCCGCCGCTCGTTGAGCGTCGCGAGAACGATCGAAAGCTCGGGGGCCGGCGCGTCGGCGGGAACCGCGGTGGGGTCGGGCTTCGTCATCGTCGGCTCGTCCGCCCCGCTAGCTCGCGGCAGGTCTTACCGACCACGTCTGGAGCCCGTTCGGTTCGAGGGAGAAGTCGGCGACGCGCCCGCCGGCTTCGAGGACCGCCTTCGCCACCTTCGCCTTGCGAGAGAAGTCGCAGAAGAGGACGATGTACCCTCCGCCCCCGGCGCCGAGCAGCTTCCCGCCCAGCGCGCCCGCCTCCCGGGCACGATCGTAGAGCGCATCGATCCGCTCGTTCGAGATCCCCTCGGTGAACCGCTTCTTGAACTGCCAGCCCGCGTCGAGCAGGCGGCCGAGCTCGTCGAGGTTCCCCCGGAGGAGCTCGTTCTTCATGTCGATGGCGAGCTGCTTCGTCGCGCCCAGGGCCTCGACGGTCTCCGCCCTCCCCGCGGCGTAGTGGAGCTGCTGGCTCGTGATGATGTCGGTCGAGTAGTGGCCGATGCCGGTGTAGCACAGGAGGAGCCGGTACGCGAGCTCGTTCACCACCTCGGGGGCGATCTTGAGCGGGTTGACGATCGTCCGGTACTTCGAGAACTCGATGAAGTTGAACCCGCCGAAGACCGCGGCGTACTGGTCCTGGCGGCCGCCCCGGATGCGGAGCTCCTCCCGCTCGATCCGGTAGGCGAGCTCGGCCAGCTCGTAGTTCGTCCACGGTTCGCGCAGGTAGCGCTGGAAGGCGCCGACGAGCGCGACCGCCATCGTCGACGAGCCGCCGAGCCCGGCGCCCGCGGGCGCATCCGAATGCAGGAAGAGCCGGATGCCGTCCCGGCCGGCGGAGTTCGAGCGGGGCGGGTAGAGGACCTTGAGCGTTGCTTTCACGAGGTCGAGCTCGCCGTTGTAGACGAGGTCGGTCCCCTTCTCGTAGTTGACCGAGACGTTGTAGTCGAGCGACTCCACGAGCGCGCCGCCGTTCCGGTTCCGCTGGGTCTCGAGCGTCGCG
>JASHYU010000032.1 GCA_030042855.1 Thermoplasmata archaeon | reverse complement strand
CCCGAGAAGATCGGGACGTTCTGGAGCATCTTCAGGGTCGCCCCGTCAATCTTGGCCTCGAAGACCGGCACGCCGGGCGCAAGTGGCTCCCGGGATATAGAGATTAGAGGTCCGGGGCGAGGCTGGGTCCGGCCTCCGGGGCCCGTCCGAGCGAGACCCAGCGGAGCGAGTAGGAATTCGCGACGACCAGGGAGGAGGAGAGGGCCATCGCGGTCGCGCCCGCGATCGGGAGGAGGCGAAAGATCCCGAGCCCGAAGAGCGGCACGAGGGCGCCGGCGGCGATGGGGAGCAGGATCGCGTTGTACCCGACGGCCCACGCGAGGTTCCCCCGGACCTTGCGGAGGGTGCGTCGGCCGAGACGCAGGGCGAGGGCCACGTCCCGGAAATCGGAGCGCACGAGGATGATGCCGCTCGCCTCCCGGGCCACGTCCGTCCCCGCGCCGATCGCAATGCCCACGTCGGCCTGGGCGAGCGCGGGCGCGTCATTGATCCCATCACCCACGTAGGCGACCTTCGCCCCGCGGGCCTGTCGGTCCCGGATCGCTCGGAGCTTGCCGTCGGGGCGTAGCCCCGCGTACACCTCGCCGATCCCGAGCCGCTCGGCCACGGCCCGGGCAGCCGCTTCGTGGTCCCCCGTGAGCATCACGACCTCGATCCCGTCGTGCTGGAGGGCCCGGATCGCCGCCGACACGCCGTTCGCGATCGGATCGGCGAAACCGAGGACGCCGAGCGGTCGACCGCCGTCCGTGACGAGCGACCACGACTTTCCCTGACCGGCGAGGGCTCGGGCGGCTTCCGCGAGCGGGGTCGACGCCCATCCCGCTCCCGTCGCGGAGGACCCGCTCCGGACGGCGACCGGACGGCCGGATCGTTCGCCGCGGACCCCTCGGCCCGGTTCGACCTCGATGTTCGCAACGGTGGCGATCGCCACTCCGGCGCCGAGGGCAGCGTCGACCACGGCGCGCGCGAGCGGGTGCTCGGAGCCGCTCTCGACGCCTCCGACGAGCGACAGCAGCTCGGCCGCGCTCACCCCCTCGGCCGGGACGATGTCCGTCAGGGCGGGCGCGCCGCGCGTCAGCGTACCGGTTTTGTCCGTGAAGACGACCGATACCGAACTCGCCGCCTCGAGCGTGGCGCCTCCCTTGAACAGGATCCCTTCCTCGGCGGCCCGCCCCGTGCCGACCAGGAGCGCTGCCGGCGTGGCGATCCCGAAGGCGCAGGGACACGCCGTGATCACGACCGAGACGAAGACGAGGAGGGCGACGGCGCCCGCGACCGCTCCGAGGAGGAGCCACGCGAGCGCCGCACCGACGGCGAGGCCGAGCACGATCGGGACGAAGCGCGCGGCGAGACGGTCCGCGAAACGGCGGATCGGTACCCGGCTCGACTCGGCCTCGATGAGGAGCCGTCCGACCTCCGCGAGAAAGGTGTCGGACCCGATCCGGGTGACGTCGACGATGAGGGGTCCCTCGCCGTTCACCGCGCCGGTCAGCACCGTATCGCCGACGTGCTTCGGCACCGGAAGGCTCTCGCCGGTGAGGAGTGCCTCGTTCACGGAGGAGCGGCCGTCCCGGATCGTCCCATCCGCGGGGAACCTCTCGCCCGGGAGAACCCGAACGAGGTCGCCGACCTTCATCTCGTTCGCCGGGACCGGGGTCGCGCGACCGGCTCGCAGTACGACCGCCGTCGTCGGGCGGACTTCGTCGAGCCGTCGCAGCGTCCCCCGGGCCTTCTCCCGGACGAAGTACTCGAGGTAGTTGCCGGTCAGGATGAGCGCGATGATCAGCGACGACGCGTCAAAGTAGAGGCTCGGCGCGAGCGACCGGTCGAACACCGCGGCCCCGCTGAACGCATAGGCGGACGTCGTCCCGACCGCGATCAGCACGTCCATGTTCCAGGTCCGCGTGCGCACGGCGTCGAGCAGTCCCCGATAGAAGGCGAGGCCCGGAAAGAACTGGACTACGCTGGCGAGACCGAACGCGACCCAAGGTCCGTCGGGAGACCGGACGAAGTACGTGAGGGCCACGATGCCGAGCGAGAGCGGCCAGGCAACGGCCAGCCGGATCCCGAGCCGTGTGAGCTCCCGCTCGGGTTCCGCGAACTGGCGAAGACATCCGGTCGAGCAGAAGTAGAACGTCCGGTTCCCTCGGACCAGGGTCAGGTCGGCGGTGCGTTCGTCGACGAACATCCCGCAGACCGGGTCGGTGGCCATGCCGTCCCGGCGAGCGTGCGGAGCGCTTAGCGGTGCGCGCGACGTGCCTCGTAGGCCGTTTGGCAGGCCGCCGAGCAGAAGTAGACCGGCTGTCCGTCGTACGTGCCGTGGGCCGCCGCGGTCGCCGTGTCGACCGTCATGCCACAGATGGGGTCCTTCGCGCTTACCATGGATCCGACCTCGCCGCGACCACCGCGCGAGGCGATTTGAAATCTGCTCGTCCCGCGTCGACCGTCGTTCGAGCGCCGCGGTTCGCGAGGCGCACGCGGTACCGGAAGCAAGATGCGCCCTCGCGGATTCGCCCTCGCGTGGGCGCGTTCGAGCGCTGGCACTGCGTCGCGGTGGGTCGCGTGCAGGGCGTGAACTACCGGGCGCGCGTCGCCGAGTCCGCGCGCCGATTTGGGATCGTGGGGACGGTGGAGAACCGGATCGACGGGACGGTCTTCATCGATGCGCAGGGTCCCACCGAAGCGTTGGAAGCGTTTCTGCGCGACATCCGCGGGCCGCGCGGGATCAGCCATGCCCGTTCGGTCGAGCGGGTCACCTCGGTCCCGCCGGATCCCGATTGGCTCTCGTTCGAGATCGTACGGTGACGGCGGTCGGCGGGGTTCGGGACGGACCGCGGGCCGGGCGCGTTTCTTTCCGAGGCCAATAAATAGCCGGGCCTCCTGCTCGCCGCGCAGCGGGGTAGGGTAGTCAGGAAAACGGCCGGCGGTGCCGGTCGTCCTGAAATCCCGACGGGCTCATAACCCGTAGATCCATGGTTCAAATCCATGCCCCGCTATCCTTCGTCTGGATGCCGTGGGTAGGAAGTTCTCCGCGCTGAGATCGAGGGACGCGCTCTCGCCCCGGCCGAGACGCCGGAGCGGGACTCAGGGATCCGACGGCGGACTGTCTTGCTTCGGCTTCGCGCGTCGTCGAGACGTACGCTTGGGCGTCGTGGAAGCGGAGCCCGCCTCGCCGCTCGAAGTTTCGCCGCTCGAACTCGGCACTGCGTCCGTGGCGTCGGACGACGCCGAGGCCGGGCTGGCCGGCGCAGTCGCATCGGGCGAGGCCGGCGGAGGGCTCGTCCTCGCCGGCGGAGCCGGCTCGGCGGCCGGTGCGGGGGGCGGCGATGGCGCCGGAGGAAGAGCCGGCGCGGAGGGAGAAGGGGCCGGGCTCGGTATCGGGCCGTGGCCCGGGTTTCCGGGAGGGTGGGGCGCGGCCGGCGGGGGAGCGATCGGGACGAACTCCCCGGGGCGCCACGTGTGCGGCATGTTGAGGATCGAGGGGTCCTTCAGGAAGAGGTCCGCGTGACCGCACTTGCGGCAGATCCGAGTCCCCAGGGCGAGTTCCCCCCGGGAGCGCAACGAAAGTCCCCCGCTTCCGAGCGTTCCCGTCTTGAGATCGTTCGCCCAGACGAAGTCCGACGCGCCGCAATTGGAGCAGATGGGGGCCACGCGAAACACCCGACCGTCGCTCAAGGCGGGGCGCTTCTAAAAAAAGTTGTGGTGCGCGCCGCGGGGTTTTCGAGCTGCCGTCGCTCGGCGACGAAACCTGCTTGTACGTTCGGACCCTGCCGCGTCCGATGACGGACGCGAGATTCCGCCGCATCACCGTCGCGATCGATGGATCGCCCCACGGCGCGGTGGCCCTCGATACTGCGATCGATCTCGCGAAGCACTACGCCTCCCAGCTGGTCGTGCTCGCCGTCGCGCCGGTCGTCCCCGTGTACGTCCCCTCGACGGACCCCTATGTCCCGGCCTCCCTCCCCGAGGGGGAGTTCCCGCGGTACCGCGAGTTCGTCGAGGCGGCGGTCCATCAGGCCGAGGCGGCCGGTGTGGAGGGCGTCACGGGTCTCTGCGAGGAGGGCGTCGTCGTCGACGAGCTGCTCGCCCACCTCGAGCAGCACCCGACGGACCTCCTCGTGCTCGGGTCCCGCGGTCGCTCGGCCGCCCGGCGGATCCTTCTCGGGAGCGTGTCGACGGCGATGGTGACGCACGCACCCTGCCCGGTGCTGGTGGTGCGCTCGGCGCCTACTCCGACGCCCGGCCGAGCGTGACCCGCGTCGGGACCGGCAGTTTGTGGGCCGCCTTGCGCAGCGCCTCGCGGGCATCCGCGAGGTGGGCCTCGGTCGTGTGGATCGTCAGGAGCGACGTGCCGATCTGGGCCCGCACCGCGTGTCCGACGGGCTTGCCGAACGCGCGGCGCATCCCGTCGGAGATACGGTCCGCTCCGGCGCCCATCGCCATCTTGTGCTCGCGGAGGATCTGATGCGGGAAGCGGCGGACCTTGAGGTGGAACTCGTTCGGGGCCGCCTTCTCGAGCACCCGGACCGCGCTGACGCGCGCGGCCTCGAGCGCAATGTCTCGCACTTGGGCAGCCTCTTCGGTGTCGAGCGTCAGGCTGACCGGAAACTCGCTCCGGAGATTTCCGGTGTCGAACTGGGTGATGCGGCAGTTCGGGACGCCGCCCATGTACTCGCGCCGGGTGTAGACCTGCCCCTCGACCTTGCGGTACATGCGGGCGGGCTTGCGCGTCATGGGAGCCGCCGAGACAGGGCTCCCACTAAAAGGCTTGCGGCCATCGATGGATGAGCGGCGGCCGGGACCACCGCTCAGTCCTCGCGCGAACGCTGCACGCGGGCTCCGGAACGGGCCGCCGCGATCTCCACGGCCCGCACCCCCTCGTCGCGCAGCCAGCCGAGGCAGTCCCGGCGGGCGGACGGTGACCGAGGGACCGCGAAGAAGCTCTCCC
>JASHYU010000031.1 GCA_030042855.1 Thermoplasmata archaeon | reverse complement strand
CCGGGGGATTCTCCGGCCGACCATCTGGAGGACACCGTGCGCGCCGGGGACGGGCTGGTCGATCGGGAGGCGGCTCGGGTGCTGACCCACGACGCGCCCGCTCGGATCGCCGACCTGGTTCGTTACGGGGTCCCGTTCGACACGGTCGATGGCCAGATCTCGCTCGGTCGCGAGGCGGCCCACTCCCACTCCCGGATCCTCCACGCGGGGGGCGACGCGACGGGACTCTCGATCGAGGAGGCGCTGAAGCGCCGCGTGCTCGCGGTGGGCATCGAGGTACGGGAGCGCACCTTGCTCCGGGCGCTGCAGCCGGGAGGCAAGGACGGTCCGGTCGCCGTGCTCTCCGACGCCGAGGGTCGTCACCCGGACATCCTGACGTCGCAACCGGTCGTCCTCGCGACCGGCGGCGCCGGCAGCCTCTACCGGCAGAGCTCGAATCCCTCGATCGCGACCGGGGAGGGCGTCGCGATCGCGTTCCGCGCCGGCGCCCTCCTCACGGACATGGAGTTCATCCAGTTCCACCCCACGGTCTTCTGGCGGGAGGGCGCGCCCCGGTTCCTGATCACCGAGGCCTTGCGCGGCGAAGGCGCGGTCCTCCGCAACCACGCGGGGGAACGGTTCATGGTGCGCCTCCACCCCGACGCGGAGCTCGCGCCCCGGGACGTCGTCGCGCGGGCGATCGACCGGGAGATCCAGCGGACCGGGTACCCGACGGTCTACCTCGACGCGACCGCGATCCCGCG
Source organism: Thermoplasmata archaeon (assembly GCA_030042855.1). Next base: position 5,831 of record JASHYU010000031.1, on the reverse strand, counting down.
CGATCGCCTCTTCACTCGGTTCCCGTCGATCTGCCGGTTCCTCGCCACCTACGGGCTCGATCCTTCGCGCGACCTGATCCCGGTCACGCCGGCGGCCCACTTCATGATCGGCGGCGTGACCACCGACCTCGAGGGCCGGACGACCGTGCGCGGGCTGTACGCCTGCGGCGAGGTCGCCTCGACCGGCGTCCACGGCGCGAACCGGTTGGCGAGCAACTCGTTGCTCGAGGGTCTCGTGTTCGGCGAGCGGGTGGCCCGGCAGCTCGCCCATCCGGTAGCGGGCGGGCCGGAGGCCCCCGGATCGCTGACGGAGGTGCCCTGGGGGACGGGGGAGGGCCGGGTCGGCGAGCCGAGCGTCTTCGAGGAGGTCCGCGATCTGCTCTGGGACGACGTGGGTATCGTCCGGTCGTCGGGCGGTCTCACCTCGGCGCTCGCATCGCTCCAACGGCTCGCCCGATCGTCGGAGCCGAGCCGACCGGACGATCTCCCGGACCCGATCGCGAACGCGATCCTCACGGCGACCCTCATCGCCCGGGCGGCCCTGACGCGCACGGAAAGCCGCGGGGCGCACTCCCGCATCGACCATCCGCGACCCCGCGCTTCCTGGGTCCGGCACCTGGGGCTACGGCGCCGCGGGGAAGCGGTCCGGCGGCGACCGTCCGCGCGCTGAGGCTTCCCCGCCGCCCGCGCGGTCCGGGGAGGCGCCCCGAAGTCACCCGGAGGCGACGCGGACCAGGTCCGTCTCACGAACGCGTCCGGGACGCGCGCTCCGTCGCCGGTTCCGCGGGCCGATGGGTCGCTGCGGGCCGGCGGACCCGATAGCTGATATGGAGCCCGCGTCGTGCACCTCGCGATGGAGCTCGCCCTGACGGAGGAGGAGCTCCAGCTCCAGGACGCGGTGCGGAGGTTCGCCCGCCGGGAGATCGCCCCCGTCGCCGATCGGATGGACCGGGAGGACTACTTTCCGCGCGACGTCTTCCGTCGCCTCGGCGACGAGGGCTATCTCGGCCTCACGATCCCGCCGCAGTGGGGCGGGCTCGGCCTCTCCTACCGCGCCCAGGCGATCGTGCTCGAGGAGATCGCGCGGGTGAGCCCCGCGCTCTCGCTCAGCGTCGGGGCGCACTCGAACCTGTTCGCGAACAACCTGGCCCAGAACGGCTCGGATCGGCAGCGGGAGGAGTTCCTGCCGCCGGCGGTGCGCGGCGAGACGATCGGCGCGCTCGCCCTCACCGAGCCCGGCGCCGGCTCGGATGCCGTCGCGCTCCGGACCCGCGCGGTGCGCGACGGCGACGCGTACGTGCTCGACGGCTCGAAGCAGTTCATCACCAACGGACCGGTGGCCGACGCGCTCCTCGTGTATGCCAAGACCGCGCCCGACCGCGGCTCGCGGGGGATCAGCGCCTTCCTCGTGCGCCGCGGCACCGCGGGCGTCTCGGTCGCGAAGAGCCTCGACAAGATGGGGATGCGCGGTTCCCCGACCGGCGAGCTCGCGTTCCAGGGGGCGCGCGTTCCGGTCGCGGACCGCCTGGGCGAGGAGAACGACGGCGTCCGAATCATGATGAGCGGCCTCAACATCGAGCGGGCGGTCCTGGCGGCGATCCCCGTCGGGATCCTCGCCGAGTGCCTCGACCGTTCGGTCGCGTATGCCCGGGAGCGGGAGCAGTTCGGCCAGAAGATCGGCCGCTTCGAGCTCATCCAGGAGAAGCTCGCGAACCTGTACACCGACCTCGAGGCGTCGCGCCTCCTGCTCTACCGGGCGCTCGACGCGGTCACCTCCGACGACCGGAGCCGCCGGGCGTCCGCCGCGGCCCTCACGTTCGCCTCGGAGGCGTCGACCCGCGGCGCCCTCGAGGCAATCCAGATCCACGGCGGCTACGGCTACATGCGCGACCTGCCCCTCGAGCGGCTCGCGCGGGATGCGAAGCTCCTCGAGATCGGCGCCGGGACCTCCGAGATCCGACGGCTCATCATCGCCGAGGAGCTGCTCGGTCCGGGCTTCGGATCCTAGTGGGACCGATCGATCGGGGACCCCGGTCGGGCCTCGCACGACGTAAAACCGGGGCCCGGGCCCATCGACCGTCGAGGTCGCCGGAGCGGACTTCGTCGGCCAACCTATATACCGCTGCTTCACCCATCGCTCCTCGATGGCGGGTCGTCCGGCGCCGGCCACCGGCAGTCCCACCCCCTCCCTCCGCCTCGAGGTCCTGAAGGAGCTCCAGGCGCTCATCGACGATCGGGAGGTCCGGGACCGGCTCGACAAGAGCCCGATCGGGGAGACGAAGGGCCGGGAACACTGGGTCCTCCACCTGCTCCTCCGGGCCGAGGAGTCCAGCCAGAGCCACTTCGACGCGCTGATCAACTCGGCGTACACGAACCTCCAGGCGCGCCTCCAGTCGATCGACGACCGCGTCCAGCGGCTCGAGACCGCCAACCGGGGGCTCGTCGAAGACGTGCACCATACCCTCGGGAGCCTCGAGTCGACCGTGACCGACCGGGTCGCGCGGGAGATCACGACCGGGATCGACTCTGCCGGCGAGCGCCTGGTCGCCCGCCTCGGCGAGAACCTGGACGCGAAGTGGAAGCCGGTCGGCGACTCGATCGAGGCGTTCGCGCAGTCGTCCCATCAGCTGACGAAGGACCTCGCGGACACCTACCGCGTCTCCACCCAGAGCCGCCTCCTGCTCAACGAGAACGCCCGCCGGATCATCGACCTCGGGCGCGACATGGTCGCGCTCGAGGAGAGCCTCAAGCTCGCGCTCACGAAAGTGCTCGAGGAGGGGCTCCAGCCGCTCGAGGAGCGCATCGCCGCCCTCGAGAGCCGGCTCGCCGAGACCGAGGAGACCCCCACCTCGGACCCCCCGGAGCTGCCGCCGCCGAGCGGCTGATCCGCCCCCGGCGATGCGCCTGTCTCCGCGCCATCCGCGCTATCGGAGCCTCGTCGTCCGCGCCCGGCTCGCGGCCGCCCTGCGCCGCGGGCTCGTCGTCCCCGAAGGGCTCCTCGCGCACGGGCGGGGCGAGGCGTTCGATTACTTCCTCGGCGAGCGGACGACGCCGAGCGCCCGTCGGGCGGAGCGCGTGGCCGCGCGCTGGCTCTGGGCAGCCGAGCGGCCGGTCGTGAGCGTGAACGGCAACGTCGCGGCGCTCGCGGCGGAGGCGGTCGCCCGGCTCGCGGGGACCCTGCCGCGACTCGGGGTCGAGGTGAACCTCTTCCACCGGACGCCCCGGCGCGCGCGCCAGGTCGCCGCGGCGCTCCAGCGGGCGGGCGTGCGCTCGGTCCTCGGCGTGACGCCCGACGCGCGCCTTCCGGGCCTCCCGTCGGACCGGGCGTGGGTGGATCGCCGCGGGATCTTCCGGGCGGACGTCTGCCTCGTCCCGCTCGAGGACGGGGACCGCACGAGCGCCCTGCGGGCCCGCGGCCAGCGGGTGATCTCGATCGACCTCAACCCGCTGTCGAGGACGAGCCGGACCGCCGATCTACCGATCGTGGACGAGGTCGGGCGCGCGCTCGCCCACATCTCGGACGATCTCGCCGTCCTCGTCCGGCGCGGCCGGGCGCGGCCGGCCCCCCCGTTCCGGGCGGACCGCGCGCTCGCGGACGCCCTCCGCGCGATGGACCGTCGCCTCGCCCGCGCGGCGCGGGCGCCGTCGCTCACGCGACGTACTCGGTGAGGCGCTCCGCGACGCGCTCGAGGAACGCCTGGTCCGAGCCGTCGAACGCCGCGACCTCGTTGCCGTCGATGTCGATCTCGCCGAGCACCGCGCCCGGGGTCCGGATCGGCACGACGATCTCGGCCCGGGTCTCGAGGAAGCAGGCGAGGTACTCGGGAGCCGATCGCACATCGTCGACGAGCACGGTCCGACCCTCCCGGGCCGCGCGGCCACAGACGCCACGATCGACCGGGATCCGCGTGTGGTCGGTGGCCGCGGGACCGTCCCACGCCGCGAGGTCGAGCGAGTCGCCGCGGAGCACGTAGACGCCGACCCAGCGGTACCTCGGGCACGTGGCGCGGAGCCACCGGCACGTCGCGACGAGCGCCTCCGCACGCCCGGCGCGTCGGAGGACCCCGGCGAGCTCCGAGAGGCGCTCGGTCGCTTCCCCGGACGGGACGTTCATCGGCGGTCTCCCTCCGCGCGGGACGTTCGCCGGGGAGGGGCAGCGCCGAGGGGGAGAATCTCCGCGGGGACGGGTCGGCCGTCCTCGGCGTTTGAACTCCCGAGGCGTATTCCGCCACGAGCTTTCCAGACTCGCGCCGTACCGGACTGAGCCACCTCGGCACGCCCTGGGCCGGACGAGAGGAGGCGGCCGATAAACTTGGCGGGGAACGGGGGAGGCGCGGTCAGTCCGGCGGAGGATACCACCGGCAATTCGCGCAGCCGATCGACCGGTCCTCGGCGGGGATCACCGTCCCGCAGTCCGGGCACGGTTTCGGCCCGGCGACCGAGAGGGTGAGGCAGTCGAAGCAGACGCCGCCCCGACGGTCGTCGGGGAGCAGCACGAGGCTCCGTCCGCACTCGAGGCACCGGGAGAACCGCTCGTCGGAGTTGGAAAAGGTGCGGAGATCCGCGAACGAAAGCATCGCGCGGCCCACCCGTCGTCCGGTAGATAAGTCCTCGCTCGTCCGAGCGCACCGGAGCGGCCGGGAGGACGGTCGGAGGGCTCACGGCTCCTTCCACCGGGCCTTGGCCGCGGCGAGCAGGAAGAGCGCGGCCGTGAATCCGACGAGCACCGCCCAGTCGAGGACCGCGGCGCGTTCGGTCATCGGCGTGAGGTGGACCGAGCCCTGCACGAGCGCGGCGGCGTAGGTGGTCGGCGAGAAGCGCGCGGCCGTCTGGGCCCAGGCGGGAAGTGCGGAGATCGGGTAGTAGACCGGCGGGAGCACCGTCAGCGCGAGCGAGATCAGCGGGCTGAACAGGAACGTCTCGCGCACGTCGCGGAAGTACGTCGCGAGCGTGAACGCGAGCGCGCTCGCGAACGCCCAGACGAGGACGAGGACGCCGGTGAGCACGGCCACCGTCTCGAAGGTCGCGAACCCCGCCCCGACGAAGAACGCGACGAAGACCGCGAGGCCGGGGAGCGAGTAGACGAGCTCGCTGAGGGCCATCCCGCCGACGTAGACCGGCGCCTCGACGGGCGAGGCGACGACGACGTCCTGGAACTTGAGGTCGGTGCGGTAGTGCGTGAGGTCGGACTGCAGCCCCGTCCCGACCGACAGCATCAGGAGGACCATGCCGCCGGTGATCCCGTAGGCGACGAGGGCGCCCCGCGAGACGATCGTGATGAAGAACAGGAACGAGAGCGGGGAGGCGAGCATGTTCAGGACGTAGAGCGGCTGGTCGCGGATCGGGACGACCCCGTTCAGCCAGACCAGCGTCAGCACGGAGCGCAGGCGGTTCCGCTCGCTCACGCCTCCGCCTCCCCGTCCTCGCGCGGGGCCTCCTCCTCGATCGAGCGGCCGACCACCTCGAGGAAGACGTCCTCGAGGCTCACCGGTCCGAGCGAGACGCGGACCCCCCGCTCGAGCGCGCGCCGCGCGATCTCGCGCGCCTCGGCCTCGCGCGCGAAGACGAGATACCCGCCCTCGATGACCGAGACCTGGCCGAGCGGGTCGAGGTCCTCCCGGGGGTAGGCGCCCTGGATCACGACGCGGTACGGGTAGCGGACGCGCGCCCGCAGGTCCGCGGGCGCCCCCTCGAGCATGACGCGGCCCCGCTCCACGAGGGCGAGGCGGGTCGAGAGCGCCTCGGCCTCGTCGAGATAGTGGGTCGTGAGGACGATCGTCCGGTGCTCCCGGCTCGCCCGGCGCACCGCCTGCCAGACCTCCCGGCGGGCG
>JASHYU010000030.1 GCA_030042855.1 Thermoplasmata archaeon | reverse complement strand
GCCCTCTCGGGGCTCGGGCTGCCACCGGTCCGCTGCGCGTACGTGGGAGACGGGGGGAGCCGCGAGCTGACGGGCGCCGAGTCGGTGGGACTGACCGCCTTCCAGTATCGCTATCCCGACCAGAGTCGCGACGTCCCCCGCTTCGACGAGGATGTCCATTGGAGGGGAACCCAGCTCGCAGATCTTCGGGATCTCCTCGCATTCGCACCGAGGCGTGCCCGAGAACCGTGAAGTTGCTTTTTCAGGGCCCAACCCTCCAGAGGGACGCGCGCGGCCGGTCTCGGCTCCGCGCGAACACTGAGCTCCGCCGGACTTCGAGCGCGCTCGCTCGAATCGTTGAAATCCCGGCACGCTGACGTTCCCCGGACTCCAGCGGGCCTGGCGTTCGAGACGGTCATCAGCCGTCGTCTTCGGCCGCGGCGACGGCGGAGAGCGACCAAGATGAGGATCAATGAGTTGCCAGCGGAGGGTTCGAGACCGAAGTGGAGAAAGAATCGATTCCTCGGCGCTGCGGAGGTCCCTCAGGGGCGGGTAGTGGGCCACCGCCCTTCGGCACGACGCCCGGCAGTTTGTCGGGTGCCGCTCAGACTCCGAGACGGCTCCGAGAGAGGATGATCGTCACCCGGTGGGCCTGGTGTTCGCCGAAGACGACGAGGAGCTTGTTGACGACACTGCCCCCTCCGCCCAGCTGACGGACTCTCGCGTCCTCTCGGCGCACCGCGAACTCCCGGATCCGACGCAGACCTTCCGGGAGGTCCCGTACGATCTTCTGCGCGCCGACCACCCAGATGACCCGGCCGGCCCCATAGCCGTACGGGCCGAGTTGGCTCCCGCTGCCCGAAGCGATCAGAACCTCCCCCTGCTCGGTGATCGCGTGGACGCTCCCGACGATGACGTCGGGGCTGGCGCCCCGCCGCCGTTTCTCTTCGCGGAGCCCGCGCCGGGCGAGCCGGTCGAGCTCGGGCCGGAGCCGTCGGTAGGGCGCCGGAAGCGCCCCGTCCCCGACCAGCCCGATCTCCTTCAACGTCTCGGACGTCGCCTCGAGGACCCGGTCGGACGGGCCGAGATGTCGCAGTACCGCTGAACGCGCGGTGGCCGCGTCGTCGACGAGCTCGACCTCCAGGCCCCGCCGTCGGAGGGCACGTGCGACCGCTGCCAGTTTCGCCGGAGGCGCCGCGGAGATGAAGCGGGCCGGCCCCGAACGGGGAGGTCGGGGCGCACGGCGGGTGTCGCGCGAGCCCGGGGAGGCCCGCTCCACCGCGACCCTAGAACGCCGGCGACGCAAGCGGCCGGATGACCTGCTCACCGAATCGTTCCATCTCCTCGCGCTGGGGACTGAACTGCAAGAGGAGCAGGTCGACTCCAGCCGCCTCGAAGCGGGCGATCTGCTCGCGCACCATCGCGGGCGTGCCCACGAGTCCGGAGCGGAGGCCGCGGTTCGAGACCGAGTACTCCTCGATCGACATCTTTTGCTCGAGCTGGGTTCCGGCGAGCCACTGCCGGTAGTTCGCGAAGCCGGCGGCGTGACTTCGGACGTTGGTGATCCGACGGACCTCCTCGGCCGCCTCCCCCTCGGAGTCCCGCACGCACGCGTAGCCGGCGACGCCGTAGTGGAGCGGCGGGAGCCCGAGGGCCGCTCGCCGCTTCGACATGTCGCGGATCTTCTCGGCGACGCGCTCGGGCGGGTCGCCGTGCATCACGTAGGCGTCGCACTTCGCCGCGATCAGCGACTTCGCGGCCTCCGACTCGCCCCCCGCGTAGATGGGCGGCCTTGGCTGGCGCAGCGGTTTCGGCTCGAGGACCGTGCTCTCCGTCCGGTAGTATCGGCCCGAATACGAGAACGAGGCGTTCGACCAAACGCCGTCGAGGACGTCCAACCACTCCGACGTGCGCGCGTACCGCTCGTCGTGCGCGTCGAACGGGACGCCGTACATCCGCGCCTCCTCCTCCCACCAGGACGAGACGACGTTGAGGGCGAGGCGTCCTCCGCTGATGCGGTCGATGTTGGCGGCCTGCTTCGCCAACAGGGTCGGGAGGTGGAAGGTCGGTCGCACCGCGACCATCAGTTCGAGCCGGCGGGTCACGGCGGCGAGGGCCGCCGAGGTCGACCAGGCGTCGAGGGCGGGGGCCCGAACTCCCTTGATGTCGTTCAGGTTGAGCTCGGCGATCAGGGAGAGGTCGAAGCCGAGCTCCTCGCTGCGGACGGCGAGATCCCGCACATACGGCCAGCTCGCCTCCATCCGTTCGTCCTCCACGTTCCGGAGCCAGCCGCCAAAGACCGGCATCCAGTAGCCGAAGCGGATCCGCGGTCGCTCATCGCCGGGCAACGTCGATCGTCTCCTCGATGAAATCGACCAGCCGGACGAACGGATCGAAGCCGACGACCGTGGGCGCGTCCGCGACGAAGTTCGAGAGCGCGTTCACATCGTAGTAGCAGATCTGGCCGTCCCGGTCGTCGACGATGTACTCGATCCCGCCGACGTCGATGCCGGCGGCCTGGGCGATCGACTCCACGGCCCGGACGATCGGGGCCGGCGGCTCGTACCCCTCGACCCGAAGGCCCGCCTTGCTCGCCTCCACGACGCAGCCGGGGGCGGTCAGGTCCTGGCCGGTCGTCGTCTGGCAGATGTCGGCCGGGCAGAGATCGAACGTCTGGCCGCTCAGGTGGACCCGGATCGCGTAGAGATACCGCCCGTTCAAGGTCTCCACGCGCGTGATGAACCCACCGCGCGCCGGAACGAACTCCTGCAGCACGCCGACGTGGTCGAACCCCAGCGCGAACTCGTGCCCGTCCACGGCTCGTTGAAGGTCCTCGGGACGGTCGAAACGGACCACGCCGGCGCCGCTGCCCCCGATGTTCGGCTTGACGACCACGGGGAACCGGAGTCCCCGGGCAGCGGCGGGGGCCTGTTCGGGCGCGTGGATCACACGGCTCTTGGGGAAGGGAAGCTCCAGAGAACGAAGGAGGGACAACTGGAGCGCCTTCGACAGCTCGTGACGGAACGCCTTCGATCCATTGATGACCCGGGTGCCGAGCGATTCGACGTGGCTGAGGTAGCTCAGCGTGTAGAACAGGCCGCTCCCGTGCTCGCGGCGCCACGCCGATGGGCTCATCCGGTTGAACAGGACCGGCCAAGAGCGGTCCCGGGAGTCGAGGTCGAAGAAATGCTCGGGGGCGTGCAGCTTGACGTAGTCAACGCCCCGGCGATCGAGCTCGGCAAAGACCTTCTCGAACCAGGCCGGGTGTTCGTAGAGGATCGCCAGATCGGCCGAGCGCGGGGCCGGATCGGGAGGCGAGCGGGTCCGGATCTCGGGCTTGACGGAGCTCATGGGCGGTCCGTGGCAACCCTCGCGGCCACCGCAGGGCGCGGCCTCGGTGCACGGGCTCAACTTGAGCGAGCGCCATAAGGATGGCGCCCTCCCAACGGGCGGCGACGTCCCGGCCGCCGAGCCGGAGACGAAGTGCCGCGGTCCGTCCCGCCCGGCGCCGTACGCCGGGACCGAGGCGACGCTTGGGGCCGCGTTCTTGCCTTCGTTCGCGGGTCAGGTTCGTCGTGCCCAGAGCAGCGTCCCGTACTCCGGGCCGAACAGGAACCGGGCGGGGCGAGGAACTCCGAGCGCCCACGCCACGCTCCGCAGGTCCGGGTGATCGATCCGGAAGTCCGTAAACCCGGCCGCCTTGGCGAACCGCGCCAGCGTTCGGTCGTCGTACAGCCGCGGCCCGCCCCTGCGCTTCGGTCCGGCGGCGGGAGTTCCGTAGATCTTGGGCGTGCCCGTCCACGCCACGAACCGACCGCCCGGGCGCAGCGTCCGGAACACCTCGCGGAAGGCTTGCACCGGATCCGGGAGCCAGGGCAGCACACCGGACATGACCGCGCAGGTGAATCGCTCGCTCGGAAACGGAAGGGCGGCGGCGTCCCCGTACCGGAGCTGGAGGTGGCCCGCCGCGATCGCGCGCGCGTTCTGTTGCGACGCGACCTTCAACATGTCCGCGCTGTGATCGATCGCGGCGGCACGGCATCCGGTGGCGAGGGCCCTCTTCAGCAGCGCGCCCCCGCCGCAGCCCACCTCGAGGAGCAGATCGTCCCGGTGCAGCGCCAGGCCTTCGAGCATGGCGTGAAAGCCCGGCAGGTGGTAGATGGGCTCCCGGTAGTGGGCCTTGCTGGTAGGACCCGACGGTCTCCGACCCCATCGGTCGTCGGACCACGCGGCCAGTCGCGCCGGTTGGGTGGACAGGAGCAGCGGAGTCACGACCTCGGTCGCCACCCATCCCAGCTCTTGCTCCTCGCTCGGCGCGCCGCGCCATCCGTCCCCTCCCGTGTGCTCGACCACGACCGCGGAGCCCGATCCCTCGGCCTCGCATCGGAGCCCCAGGCGCGAGGGCGCCCCCGCTCTCGCGTCGAGGGGACTCCACGTCACGATCACCTCGTGCGGGGGATTCCACCGTTCGATGTGTCCACCGTGCGACCGCTCCGGCCCCTTCGAAGTGCTGCGGAGCTTCCCCCCGAGCTCGGAGCCGATCAGCCAGCCGCGCTGGAGGAGCGCGGAGGAAAGCTCCCCCCAGAGCACCGGGAAGATGTCGGATGGCCTCGAGGACACGTGAGCGCGAACCTCGACTACGGGAGCCCGACCTTTCGAACGGACCATGTCGACGTACCTGCAGACGGACCGGACTATGCTGCTTTGGTCTCGGCGCCAACCCGCGCGGAGTGCGGCCGATTCGGAGTCCGCCTCGGGAGGCTCGGGGATCCCCGCATTAGGGTTTGGTAGCCTCCGGTAACCTTCCCTCGACGAGCCTCCTTCCCAGGGGGCGCGCGAGCCGGGGACCGGGACCTCGAGCTCTCCCTCCTACGATCGAGCGCATCGGGTGCTCGAGGGACGGGCCACCTCTGGATCCTGCCCTGCTCCACGGGGCGTCCGGTCACTCCCGAACTTACGCTCCGTCCGCACGGAGCGTCGGATCGAGGTCGAGGCGCCGTACCAGGATCGGGAAAGGGTTGACCGGCGCCGCCGCGGGCCGCTAGTACGGCAGTACCTTCTTTCCGTTGTGGTGCTGGGCGGTGATGAACGCCGTCGCCACGTACCAGGCCGCGAAGCCGCAGATGAACGTGTCGATGCCCGTCGCTTCCCACAGGCCGTTCGAGGGCGTGTGACCTCCACCCACCATCGCGAAATCCACCGCGAGGAGCACGAAGGCGAGCACCAAGGTCCAGAAGACGAAGGCGATCCCGGGCCCGTGATAATGGGAGTTGATCGCGAAGGTCAACGTGAACAGGGCCCACACGACCATGAACCAGGCGATGTCGTAGGGCGCGGTCGGGCCGAACGCCTTGTCCCCGGTCAGACCGCTCAAGAACAGGGTGAACGCCCACCAGAACGCGCCGTACCCGCAGAAGGCGGAGCCGGGGAAAATCTCTCCCCGGCGCAACATGATGACCCCGGCGATGAACTGCGCGCTGCCCCCGAAGGCGAGGGCCATCGGGAACACCGCACCGTTGTCGACACCCCAGTTGATCCCTTCCGAGGCGATGCCCATTCCCGCGATCATCGTCGTGGTCCCGAATCCGCACAACCCGACGACGGTCGCGGGGGCCCAGAACGGGTCCTTCTTCTCTAACGCTGGGTTCGACGACTCTGCCGTGGCAGGACTTGCCATGTGGCAGGGGAACACGGGTTCGGCAGATAATCCGCCATGGTTTCGACCATGAGAGGGTGTCGCTCGATTTTCACGTAGTAGAGGTTTACGAGTGCGCGAGCGCCAGCACCTGAGATATAGTCCGGGCGCTGACTCTCGGGCGGCTGTGGGGTCAGCCGTCGTCCGCACAGCGCGGACGCGAACCGCAGCACGCTGCCGATGACCCCTGAGGGGCGCGGCAGTGCTAGGCTACGTGATTGCCAAGTCGAGAAGGCGGGGCGCGCAGGAAGGGGACGAGCCGGTCGTCCCCCCGGACTTACGTCGCCGGCTGAAGGCCTGGGTCGACGTCGACGAGGTCGGGCTGAAGGGCTTCTGGATCTGGTTCCGAGCCGTCGTGCCCCTGCTGCCCTCCCCCGACGGGCCGGCCAAGCGGCCGTCGATCGCTCTGGGCTCGCCGCGCGAGACGATCCGCCAGCTGGAGCAACGGCTCGCGATCTACGCTCGCGAGCAGTCCCGCCTGTCGGTCATTTGCGACCAGGCGATTCGCGACAACGAGCTCCTCGTGCGCCGGCTCCGCGCGCTGGAAGCGGCCCTCCGGACTCTGGACCTCGGGGGCCACCGGATCGAGATCCCGCCGGATCCGGATGCCGTGGACGCCGCGGAACGATACGCGTCACCGTCCCGGACCAGGACGGTGGGGCCCTCCCGGCCGACGTGAGCTCCCATTCGGGAGGACTCGTTGACGCGGGGGGCGCGGGCGGTCGGCCGTTCCACCGGTCCGGCGACCGGGGATCTCGCGTTCGATCTGAGGGGACTCCTCGCGGCGGATCGCGCCTGGAAGCTGCCGCGCCTCGCCTACGTCCTGGTGATCCTCGTGTCGTTGGCGGCGGCGCTCCTCGGTCTCGTCGAGTCCGTCGGCGGATCCTCGGTCCCGATCGAGGCATCCTCGAGCACCCGCCTGACCGACCTCGCGTTGGCGGCCGGGTTCGCGGCCGTGCTCGGTCTCGGGGTCGTCGGCATCCCCCGCCTGCGTCGCGGCGCGTCGACGCTGACGATCGACGACGTCGGCCTGCACCTGGTCTACTCGCGCTCCGCCCATGAGGACATCTGGTGGGCCGACCGACGAGGCTTCGTCCTCCGCGACCTCAGCGCGAGTCCGGCGTTCGCCCGCGGGGACCAAGCGTTCCGGCTGCACCGGGCCAGCTTCTGGGGCCGTCGGACGCTTCTGACCCAGGCGGCGTTCGAGTCGATCCTCCGGCAGGCCGACCTCCGCGCGATGGAGCTATCGGAAGAACGGGGAAGTGCGAATCGGCACGGGTATGTCCCGATCACCTATCGCATCCGACCGAGCGGAGGATCCTGACGATCCGGCCGGAGGAACCGGGACGCGCGTCTCGCCGGGGCGGCCTCCGCCGGAGCACAGCAAACAATATCTAACTTCGAACCGAGTGGTGTATCGGCGATGGGGCCCGCCGGAACCGCCGCCCTGCGGATGATGGCTCCTACGGTGGACCCCCATGTCGCCCCTCGCCCGCACGGTCGATCCCGTCAGCATCTCGTCGGCCCTTCGCGAGCTGGAGGCGATTGCCGCGGAGGCCGGCCTGGAGTCCCTCCGGGCGGAGATCCGGCGGGCGGACGCTGACCTCGCCCGCGGCGCGCTGACGGTGGCCGTCCTCGGCCAGTTCAAGCGCGGAAAATCGACCCTCCTCAACGCGTTCGCCGGTGCGGCCGTGTTTCCGATGGGGATCCTGCCCCAGACCGCGGTCGCGACCCATCTAGTACGCGGTCCCGAGGGGGCGCGCGTGGTCGAGCCCGACGGTCGGTCCCGATCGGTGGCCCTCGCGGAGATCTCGGACTACGTCAGCGAGCAGCGGAACCCCGGCAACCGCCGCGCGATCGCCCGCGTCGAGATCTCGATGCCGCTGCCCGAGTGGACGGACGGCATCACGTTCGTCGACTCGCCCGGGATCGGCTCCCCGCACGATGCCAACACCGCGGCCGCCCGCGCGCTGCTCCCGCGCGTCGATGCGGCGATCTTCGTCCTGTCCCCGGATCCGTCCATCACCGCGGACGAGATCGCGTTCCTCGCCGAGGCCTCCGGCTACGCCGCGCGCCTGTTCCTGGTCCTGAACAAGGCCGACCTCGTCCCGCCCGACGACCTCGCGGAACTCGAACGGTACCTTCACGGGATCCTGACCCAGCGCTGCGGGCTCCCGTCGATCCGGCTCTATCGCGCCTCGGCTCGGGCCGCCCTCGAGGGCGCCCGTCGGGGCGACGCGGAGCTCGTCGGCCGCTCGGGCCTCGCCGACCTGTGGAGCGCCCTGCGCGCCTTCGTCGAAACCGACCGGGCGGAGAGCGTCCGCGAGGTCCTCCAAAAACGCGTCCGGCAGTTCTCGGGACAGCTCCGCGGTCTCATCGACCTCGCGCTGAACGCCGACCAGATGACCCAGGACGAGTTCGACCGTCGCCTCGCCTCCCTGGACCGGGGGATCCGCGAGATCCGGGTCGAGCAGCGGGCGACCCAGGCGATGCTCCGGGAGGATGTGGACACGCTCTCGCGGGCGATGGCCGGCCGCGCGGGAGAGCTCCTCGCGCCGCGGGGGCCTCCGCTCGCGGCGGAGCTCGATCGCTTCCTCGCCGAGCAGAAGGGGGGGACTGCGTCGGGGGCGGTCCGACGGTTCGAGGCGGAGCTTCAACGACGCGTGGGGGCGACCGTCGCCGAGGTCCGGTCCGTCCTCGTCGCCGCGTGCTCCGAGGAGATGGCTCGGGTCGCGAGCACGTTCCGGACCCGGCTCG
>JASHYU010000264.1 GCA_030042855.1 Thermoplasmata archaeon | reverse complement strand
GGTCTTCATGGCGCTGACCGCCGCGATGGGCCTCTCGATCTTCCTGTCGCTGCCGATCGTCTACAGCAAGCGCGCGCAGGGGGGCTGGGCGGTCGGGCTCAACGCCGCCGCGATCGGGATCCTGATCTTCCTGCTCGCGGACGTCTTCTCCGACGTCTCGACGATCCTCTATCCGAGCGGCTACGTCGCGAACCTCTCCTACTCGATCGCGTTCGGGCTCGCCTTCGTCGCCGCGTTCCTCGCGCTCTACTTCGTCGACAACCTCCCCCACCTCGCTCCGCGCGGCGCGGGCTCGGTCGACCACGCGCCGGGGGCCGAGGCCCGGCCGCGCAACACCGCGCTCATCATCGCGCTCGGCATCGGTCTCCAGAACCTCACCGAGGGCCTCGTCTTCGGCGTGAACTGGACCGCGGGCGCGCTCGGGATCCTCGCGGTCGTCTTCGTCGGCTTCTTCCTTCAGAACGTGACCGAGGGCTTTCCCATCGCTTCGCCGTTCCTCGGGACGGACGCCCGGCGCGGCGTGGCGATGATGGCCGGCTTGTTCCTCGTCGGCGGACTGCCGACGCTGGTGGGCGGGGCGATCGGGTACTTCTGGAGCAACGACCTCTTCATCGTGATCTTCGACGCGCTCGCGATCGGCGCGATCGCCTACGTCATCCTCCCGATGCTCCGGGTCGCGTTCCGGCCGCTCGAGTCCCGCGAGGCGTCGATCCGGCGGAACCAGCTCGTCTACATCGGGGCGATGCTCGGCTTCGCGCTGGGGTTCGCGGTCAACGCGATCTGAACGACGCCGACGTGGTGCCGGCAACTGCTGCTGACGGTCGGGTAAGCGGGCGCAGCGGCCAGCTTATCAGGAACCTCGGGTCCTAGACGGCCGATCTCTTCCCTGCGATGGCGCCCGACCCGGTCTCTCCCGCGCTCGCCCCGGCCGCGGGCGCGCCCCCGGGCCCCCCCGCGGAGGACGAGCGCGCGATCGCCCGACGCGAGGCGAGCATCCTCGTCCTCACCACGATCGGGATCCTCATGGTCGCCGTCGACAGCACGATCGTCATCCTCGCGCTCCCCACGATGGCGCGCGAGCTCTCCGCCCCGCTCGAGACGATCATCTGGACGATCCTCATCTACCTCCTGATCACCACCGCCCTCACGACCCAGGCCGGCCGCTTGGGCGACGTCCTCGGGCGCGGCCGCGTCTACAATGCGGGCTTCGTGATCTTCACGATCGGCTCGGCGCTCTGCGGCCTCGCGCCGAGCGCCGAGATCCTGATCGTCTCGCGCGCCGTGCAGGCCGTGGGGGGCGCGATCCTCTGGGCGAACGCCTCCGCCGTGATCACCGCGTCCATCCCGCCCTCCCGGCGGGGACGCGCGTTCGGGTTCATCGTGTTCGGCTACAGCGTCGGGGCGATCCTCGGGATCCTCCTCGGCGGGGTGATCACGACGCTCATCGGCTGGCGGTACATCTTCTTCATCAACCTCCCGATCGGCGTCGTGGCGGTCGCCCTCGGGCTGCGCACGCTCCCCCGGACCGAGCGGACGAAGGTGGCGTTCGACGTGCCGGGGTTCCTCCTGTTCTCGAGCGCGCTGACCCTGATCTGCTACGGGGCGATCGAGATCGCCTCGTTCGGCGTCACGACCGCCTACCTCGTCTACCTGCTCGTCGGGCTCGGGCTCGTTCCCGCGTTCGCCGCGGTCGAGCTCCGAACGGCCCGCCCGATGGTCGATCTGCGCGTCCTGCGCGACCGCGTCCTCGGCTGCTCGCTCGCGGCCGGCTTCCTCCAGGCGCTCGGGTACCTCTCCGTGATCTTCCTCCTCACGATGTATCTCCAGGGCGTCCGGGGCCTCTCGCCCCTCAACGCATCGCTCCTCCTCGTCCCGGGGTACATCGTCGGGGCGGTCCTCGGCCCGACGTTCGGACGGCGCGTCGACCGGTACGGAACGCGCGTCCTCATGACCGGCGGGATCCTCGCGCTCACGCTCACCGTGCTCTCCTACTCCACCCTCACGGTGAACACGTGGCTCGGCTGGATCCCGATGATCTCGCTCATCCAGGGCGTCGGGGCCGGGATGTTCTACCCGGCGAACACCTCGGCGATCATGAGCCGGGCGCCCCCGTCCGCGCTCGGCTCGATCTCGGGGCTGCGGGGGACGCTCTCGAACATGGGGACGCTCCTCAGCTTCGTCCTCGCCCTCACCATCGCCTCGGCGAGCGTGCCGCGTTACGTCGCGTACGAGGTCTTCCTCGGCACGGCGAGCCTCGCCGGCGGGCTGGGCGCGCAGTTCGTGACCGGCATCCACGCCGCGCTCTTGGGCTCGGCCGCGATCCTCGGCGCCGCGGCCCTCTTCGCCTGGCTGCGGGGCCGGGACCTCCCCGCCCCCGCGCCGGCCGATCGCCCGCTCGCCGGTGGCGGGGGACCGGCGAACGGGACCTAGTCGGTCCTCGGTCCGATCCGCCCGGTCAGCTCGGGGTCCCGGGTCGGTCCGACGGCCGGCACCACCGAGCGTACCCCAGCGCGGCGCCGGCGACCCCGAGGGCAGCCAGCGCGGGCCAGCCGATGAACGGCAGCACGACGAGCGCGATGGCGAGGGAGATACCGGGCAGCCACGTGAGGGGCCGATCGCGGGCGCCGAGCGAGGGCCGGAGCCGGATCCCCGCGGCGGATCCCACGATGTAGAGGAGGATCGCCGCCCCGCTCGCGAAGAGGAGCGCGGTCGTGAGATCGATGGCGAAGGCGTAGTACGCCGCGAACACGACCGAGGTCGCCCCCAGCATGCCGAGGAGGACGCGACGCGGCACCCGGGTCCGCGGATCGAGCTCGGCGAACGAGCGGGGGAACACCCCGTCCCGCGCCGCCGCGTAGAAGACGCGCGAGAACCCCGTCGTGTAGGCGTTGACCACCCCGAAGATGATGAAGACCGCGAGGAGCGCGGTCGCCTCGGCCCCGAACGGTCCGACGACCCGGTCCATGAGCACGGCGAACGGCGCGACGCCGCCGCCGGCCGCGTACGCGTCGGTCCCGACGGTGACGAGCGCGACGGCGAGGTAGAGCGCGCCGATGATCCCGACGCTCGCGTAGACGCTCCGCGGGAAATCCCGCCCGGGGTCCTCGAACTCCTCCGCGACGTTCGAGACGTTCTCGTAGCCGAGGAACGACCAGAAGATGAGCGCGGCCGCCGTGCCGACCGGCAGGAGGCCGTACGGCAGGAACGGCGAGAAGTTCGCCGCGGTGACCCGCACGCCCGAGAGCGCGACCGCGACGACGAGGAGGGCCAGGATCGAGACGATCACGGCGAGCTGGACGCGGGTGCTGAGGACGATCCCGCGGTAGTTCACGAGGATCGCCGTCGCGACGATCGCGTAGCCGAAGACGAACGTCTCGGGGCGATCGAGCGGGAACGCGTAGCCGAGGTACGCGGCGGCGATGAGCGCGACCGCCGGCGCCCCCGTCGCCTCCCAGAGAGCGAACAGCCAGCCGGCGACGAGCGCGGCCGTCGGGCCGAACGCCTCGCGCGCGAAGCCGTAGATGCCCCCGGATTCCGGATGCCGCGCCGAGAGCGCGGCGAACGTGAGGGCGAACGGAAGGCTCGCGACGGCGAGCAGCCCCCAGGCGAGCAGGGAGCCGGGGCCCGCGATCCGCGCGGCGAGTCCCGGCAGCACGAGGATGCCGGAGCCGAGGACCGAGCTCACGTAGAGCGCGATCGCATGCCGCGCCCGGATCGCCTTCCGCAGGGTCGCCGGTCGCGGCGGCGCGGACGGACCCGTCCGATCGGGCATCACCGGGTCGGGGGCCACCCCGGGGCTTCGGCCCGCCGCGACTTAAGGCCGAGCCGAGTGGATGAAACGCCCGGCGCGCCGTTCGGGGGACTCGCCCGTCGGCCCGGATACCCCTAAGTCGCAGAGTCCCGTGGGGACGGGAGGGTCCGTCCCGGACCGCCGGGACGAACCGGTCGATGCTGGTGATCGCCTACCTGCTCATCGCCGCCGCGTTCGGCTTCGCGATCAGCATCGGCGCCCACTACACCGGGGCGTGCATGGGCATGCCGTACGCCGCCGGGGCGATCCGCCCCGGCCGGGCGCTCCTCCTGATGGCGCCCTTGGCCCTCCTCGGGGCCGTCGTGGCGAGCGGGGCGGTCGAGGCGACCGTGGGCCACGGCATCCTCGTCTCGTCGCGCGTGGCCCTCGGCCTCGCGCTCGCGATCGTCGTGACCGCCCTCGTGCTGACGAGCGCGTACAACTTCCTCACGATCCCCACCTCCACGATCCAGATCCTCGTCTTCTCGGCCGTGGGAGCCGGGCTCGCGGCGGGCGTCGGCATCGACTGGAGAACGATCGGGACGCTGCTCGTCGTCTGGGCGAGCGCGCCGTTCGCCGCCTTCGCGCTGGGCTACGTCGTCGTGCGCGCGGCGGACCGGATGCGGCCGCCGACCCCTCGCGCGCGGGACCTCGCGCGGGTCGCGGTCGTCGGCCTCGTGGGGGTCGGGGCCGCCGCCTCCTTCGCGATGGGGGCCAACGACGTCGCGAACGCCTCGGGCGCCTTCGTGATGACCGGCCTCCTGGGGCTGATGCTCGCCGGACTGGTCGGGGGGGTCGGGCTCGCGCTCGGCGTGCTCACCTGGGGGCGCCCGCTCCTCAAGGCCGTGGCGTTCGATCTCGTCCAGCTCGACGCACGGATGGCGATCAGCGCCCAGCTGGCCCAGTCGATCGTCATCCTGGTCGCGGTCGCCTTCGGCTTTTTCACGTCGATGAACCAGGCGCTCGTCGGAGCGATGATCGGCACCGGGGTCGCGCGGCGCCACCGGACGGTGCTCTGGAAGACCGTGCGAGGGGTACTGACCGGCTGGGCGCTCGGACCGGTCTCGGGCGCTTCCCTGGGCTACGGGATGGTGCTCGCCTTCCGCGCGACCCACCTGATCACCTGAGCGAGCGCGGAGCCCGGCGGGACCGAGCCGGACCCGACGGTGCGCGCGTCGTTCCGGGCGCGCGCCGATTCAGTAGGGACCGGGACGGACCGGCGCGCCGGGGAATCCCGCGACCCGGCGACGTACCGCGCGCACCCCGATCAGGATCACGATCGCGCCGACGATGTTGAGCAGGGGCAGGACCCACAGGATCGCGCCCGCCTTGAACGCCCCCTCGTCGAACCGCACGCCGAGCCGCCAGACGCCGATCAGGATGCCGATGTACCCCACCAGCGCCGCGATCCCGCCGAGCACCGCCAGGGCGAGTCCACCGAGGAGGCTGACGAGCGGAACGCACGCGGAGGGGATCGGGGTCCCGGCACCGGCGCACCGAACGGCGCGGTAGAGGGCGTCGAGCGTCAGCGCCATGCCCGCGAGCGCGAGGATCACGCCGATGAACGCGACCAGCGCGAGGCTTGCGGGATTCGCAAATCTCCGATCGACGCGCGCGAGGTCCCGGAAGGCCGAGCGATACAGGAGGATCACTAGGAGCCCGAGGCACGCCTCCACGCCGATCAGGTCGATCCCGAACCCCGCGGACGGGAGGGAGAGCGACGTGCCGGCCGGGGTCCGGGTCACCAGCGAGAAGTCCGAGAGGGCCAGGGAAAGGTCCACCAGGACGCCGATGAGAGCGCTCGTGAGAGAGAGAGGAACGCCGCCAGTTCGACGCGGGAGAGTCCGGCGAGATCCGACGGTCGGGTCGCGGCGGTGGGGACGGGCCGACCCGGTAGCTCGCCGGCCGGCCGGAACGCGGGGGCGAAGTACCCGGGGCCCCCCGTGGCCGGGGGCGGGGCCCCATCTCCGGTCGAGCCGGGCGGTCCGGTCCCCGGGGGGGCGGGCGCGGCCGCGCGCGCGGCGCCGCAGTCGGGACAGAACGTACCCACGGAGGGGAGTGGCCGTCCGCAAACGGAGCAGCACGTCGCGCCCACCGAGCGGGGTACCCTCCGCGCGGCTTGAGGATGGGTTCGGGGCTCCCGCTCCCGGACGGCCGCGGAGCCAGCACGTGGCCGGGACTTCCCTCCCCCTTTAAGTTACCCCGAGCAATTCGATGGTGCGAGGTAACGAAAGTGGCCGACCCCGTGCGGTCCATTGCGCACCGGTTCCCGGGCGTCCCGACCGTCGAGGGAGCGGGAGTGCGCCTCCGCCGGTCGTTCTCCCACCCCGAGGTGCCGCTCTTCGACCCGTTCCTGCTCCTCGACCGGTTCGGCTCGTCGAACCCGGCGGACTATCTTGCCGGATTTCCCTGGCATCCGCACCGCGGCATCGAGACCGTCACCTACGTGCTCGATGGGCGGGTCGCCCACGGCGACACGCTCGGCAACTCGGGCGTGATCGGCTCGGGCGACGTCCAGTGGATGAACTCGGGCAGCGGGATCATCCATCAGGAGATGCCCGAGCGCACCGACGGCCCGATGTCCGGTTTCCAGCTCTGGGTCAATCTCCCCGCGGACGAGAAGATGAGCGTTCCGGCGTACCGGGGGCTGTCCGCCCGCGACATCCCCGAGGTGACGACCGACGAGGGGAACCGGGTCAAGGTCGTCGCCGGAACGTTCGGACGCGTCGACGGCCCGGTCCGGGGGATCCCGGTCGATCCGACGTATCTCGACGTTCGGGTCCCGGCCGGGGGGTCGTTCGAGCTCGCGACCCCGCCGGACCACACGGCGTTCGTCCACGGGATCGACGGGGCCGGCACGTTCGCTGGCCGCGATGCCCGACCGGTCGACCGCGGGGAGACCGCGCTGTTCGCCCCCGGCGCGTCGGTCCGGATGCACGCGTCCGACGAGGGCGCTCGGTTCCTCGTCGTCACGGGCCGTCCGCTCCACGAGCCGGTCGCCTGGTACGGCCCGATCGTGATGAACCGGCCGGACGAGCTCGACACGGCGATGCGCGAACTGCGCAGCGGCGAGTTCGTCAAGCACCGGCGCCCGATCGTCGAGGAGTGAGGGCGCCGCGGCGGATCCGCTCGATCGCGGCCCGGAGCACGGCGATCGACCGAGCGAGCTCTCCCCGGGAGATCCGCTCGCGGTCCGTGTGGTCGAGCCGGGCATCCCCGGGTCCGTAGGCCGCGGCCGGAACGGCCCAGGCGCGCACGGCGAGGTTGAGGTCCGACGTGCCGCCCTTCCGCCACAGCGTGGGGCGACCGCCCTGGGCACGGATCCCGGCGACGAGCGCCTCGACCACGGGATTCGACCGCTCGACCTCGAGCGGTTCGATGCGGACCGGGGCCACGACCGAGTCCCCGCGCGTCCCGCCGGGCAGGGCGGCGACGACCTCCGCGGTGGCGCTCCCGGGCGGCACGCGCAGGTCGACCGAGATGTGCGCGCGCTCGACCCCCCGGTCGAGCGCGCTCGAGAGCCCGACGACCTTCATCGTGAGCGAGTGGAACGGCGTGGGCCCGCTCCGCTCCGCGACGAAGTGGCGGACGAGGCCGACCCACTGGAGCGCGCGATCCATCGACGTCAGGTAGGGGGAGGAGGCGTGGGAGCGGGACCCCCGGAACGTCGCCTCGATCCGGACCATGCCCTTGTACCCGATCGTGAGCCCGTCCCAGCCGCTCGGCTCCCCCGCGATGAGCGCGTCGGGCCGGACCCCGCGGATCACGTGCCGGGCGCCCCGGCTGTCGGTCTCCTCCCCCACCGCCGCGACGACCCGAAGCTCGCCGCGCCCCGCGGCGTCCCGGCCGGCGAGGAGGGCGGCGACCAGCGCCGCCTTCGCATCGACCGCGCCCCGCCCGGCGAGGTGGTTCGCCGTGCGGCGGACCGGGATCTCGCCATCGACGGTGTCGATGTGCCCGAGGAACAGGACCCGGGGACGCCCGGACCCGCGCCGGGCGATCCCATTGCCCGCCGCATCGACCCGGGCGGCGTACCCGAGCGATCGAGCGATCCGGACGAACTCGGTGACGGCAGCGCCTTCGCGACCCGAAGGGCTGTACCGTCGGAGGAGACGTTCCAGCGGGTCGAGCTCATCCACCGGCGACCACCTCCGCGATCGCGCGGAGGCCCGCGTCCCAATCGGCTTCGGAGATCGTGAGGGGGGGAAGGAGCCGCAGGACGCTCGTGCCGGCGGCGATCGCGAGGTACCCCCGGCCTTCGAGCGCCGCGAGGTACGGGGCGACGCGCTCGCGCAGCTCGACCCCGAGCAGGAGGCCGAGCCCGCGGACCTCTCGGACCTTCGCGCGGGGCAGCTCCTCGAGCCGGTGCCGCCCGATCTCGCCGAGCGCCTCGGCCCGAGCCGGCAGCCGATCGCGCACCGTGACCTCGAGGGCGGCGAGGCCGGCCGCGCAGGCGAGCGGGTTCCCGCCGAACGTGGAATGATGGCTCCCCCGGAAGCGCCGCGCCACCTCCTCCGTCGTGACCGTCGCGCCGATCGGCACGCCGCCCGCCAGCGACTTCGCGAGCAGGAGGACGTCCGGGACGACCCCCCATCGTTCGAAGGCGAAGAGCCGGCCCGTACGACCGATCCCGGTCTGGACCTCGTCGAACGCGAGGAGCGCCCCCGCCCGATCGCACGCCACGCGCGCGGCCCGGAGGAACTCCGCCGTCGCGACGTGCACGCCGCCCTCCCCCTGGACCAGCTCGAGCAGCACCAGGGCGGTCGACTCGTCGACCGCCCCCTCGAGGGCCGCGACGTCGTTGAACGGGACATGGACGAACCCCGGAACGAGCGGCTCGAACGGCGCGCGCAACTCCCGTCGCCAGGTCGCGCTCAGGGCCCCGAACGTCCGGCCGTGGAACCCGCGCATCGCGGCGACGATCTTCGGCCGACCCGTCGACGACCGGGCGATCTTGAGGCCGGCCTCGACCGCTTCGGTCCCGGAGTTCGACAGGAACACCCGGGCAAAGGAGCGCGGAAGGAGCGCGAGCAGCCGCTCCAGGAACGCGGTCCGGACCGGGCTGGCATAGCCCCCGCCCAGGTAGAGGAGCTCGCGGGCCTGGGCCGCGACCGCCCGCGCGACCTCCGGATGGGCCGCCCCGAGACTGCCGGCTCCGTGCGTCGCGCCCAGATCGACGAACGCCCGGCCGTGCGCGTCCCGGAGTCGGGCCCCCTCGCTCCGCACGATCGTGAGACGACCTTCCGCGGAATGGCCGAACTCGGGGCAGGGCGACGCGGCCGGCCCGCTCATGCGAACACCGTGCCCTCGCCGCGGAGGGCCCGCTCGATCGGATCGGGGCCGGCGGACGCGGCGATGACGACCTCCCGGACGCCGCCCTCGAGCGCCTCGCGCGTCGCCGCGAGCTTCTTGCGCATCCGGCCGGTCGCGAACGGGAGGACCGACGCGATCTCCGCGCGACGGACCCGGGGGATCCGGGACACCGGGTCGGCCGGCGCCCGGAGCAGCCCCGCGACGTTCGTGAGGAACACGAGGCGATCGGCGGCCAGCGCGATCGCCACCTGGGCGGCCACGCGGTCCGCGTCGACGTTCACGATCTCCCCAGCGGCCGTGACGGCCGGGGGACCGAGGATCGGGAGGATCCCGGCGGCCAGCAGGAGATGCAGGAGCTCGGCGTCGACCCGCTCGATCGTGCCCGACCGATCGTCGAGGACCCGGACCACCCGGCCGTCGACGACCGCCCGCGCCCCTTCCTTCCGTCGGGCCCGGATCAGCGAGCCGTCGACGCCCGAGAGTCCGATCGCCCGAAGGCCCCGCTCCACGCAGCGGGCGGCGAGCTCGGTCTGGATCTTCCCGGCGAGCGCGAGCACCACCACCTCGAGGTGGGCGGCATCGCTGCGCCGCGAGACGACCCCGCTCGGCGAGGTGTAGTACTCGGACGGTCGACCCAGGGCCGCTCCCAGACGATCGATCTCCGAGGACCCTCCGTGGACGAGGACCGTGCCCTCCCGATGCGCGAGGTCCGCCAGGACCGGGTCGACCTCGTTGCCGGCGGCCCCTCCGATCTTCACGACGAGCGGCATGGCGGGGGCTAGATGGGATGGAGGCCCGGGAAGTCGAGCGCGGTCGTTTCCGGCCGTCCGGCCCGGACATTGAAGCACTGCACCGCGTTCCCGGCCGCCCCCTTCCCGAGGTTGTCGAGGGCGGCGATCGCCACGAGACGGTTCGCGTGCGGGTCGACGGCGAACCCGACGTCGCAGTAGTTCGTCCCGGCGAGGATCTTCGGCTCCGGCTCGCGGTAGAGACCGTCCGATTCGTGGACGGTGCGGACGAACGGCTCGGACCCGTACGCGGCTCGGTAGGTCCGCCAGATCTCCTTCGCCTCGACGGGGCGCGGGAGGAAGGCGTGGCAGGTGGCGAGGACGCCCCGGACCGCTTCGACGGCGTGGCACGAGAGCGCGACCGTGAGGCCGGTCTCCTGCTCGATCTCGGCGGTGTGGCGGTGACCCGCCGGGGCATAGACGCGCATCACGCCCGAGCGCTCCGCGTGGGCCCCCGCGGGCCCGGAGTCGCGGCCGCTCGCCGACGATCCGCTCTTCGCGTCGATCACGACGGGGCGATCCGAGCGCCCGACGAGCCCGGCGAGGGGCCGGAGCGCGAGGATCGACGCCGTCGCGATGCAGCCCGGGACGGCGATCAACTGGGCCGAGCGGAGCTCGCTTCGGTGGAACTCCGGGAGACCGGGTACCGCCTGGGCGAGAAGCTCCGGATGCGGATGGTCGGCCCGGTAATAGCGCGGATACGCCCGGGCCTCCCGGAGCCGGTGGTCGGCGGAGAGATCGATCACGAATCCTCCGCTCGCGAGCCACTCGGGCATGCGCGCCATCGCTTCCC
>JASHYU010000263.1 GCA_030042855.1 Thermoplasmata archaeon | reverse complement strand
GGCGTACGGGCGCTCGCCCCGCCAGATCAACGCGTATGCCCAGCTCGTCGGGATCATCCTGACGTTCTTCGCGCCGGTCTTCTACCCGGTCGCGATCCTGCCGGCCCCGCTGCGGGCCCTCGCGTACGCCTGGCCCCTGACCTGGGGCAGCACGTTCCTGGTGGGCGTCCTCGAGGGACGGATCGCCTCGGTGCTGCTCGCGGGAGCCGTGCTGGGCGGGTTCGTCGCTCTCTGGCTCGCGCTGATCGGGCTCGGGGTCCGCTGGCGTCAGAGGTAGCCGGCGGCGGCCCCGTCCGGCTCGGCGCTCGCGTCGGCTCGGGCACCGATCTAGCGGCGGCGGAACGTCCGCTCGCCGGGGGATCGGTCGAGCGCCTCGACGTACCCGCGCATCTTCCAGTAGGTATCGAGGAACTCCTGACCGCGGGGCGTGACGTCGTAGACCGGGCGGTCGTCGACCACGTCGCTGCGGAGGAGGCCCGCCTCGATGAGCCGGCGGACGAGGATCCGCACCCGGTCGACCGGCATCCCCGCTCCGTACGAGACCCGGGTGATCCGGGCCGCCCCGTGGTAGCGCTTGACGACCTCCAGCACAGTCGCGTAGAGGTCGGTGACCTCGCGACGGCGCGGGGCGCCTCCCCGAACGTCCCGATCGCCGAGCATCCCGCGCCCTCGGACCCCTACAGTGGGAAGGGCGGGAGCCGGTCGACCCGTTGTTCGGCCGACTCGATCGTGGCCCCGCGACCTTTGATGAGCGTCTCCGTATAGACGACCTCGCGCACGGACGCGCCCTCGCCGAGCCGCACCCGGGCCGCAACCACCCGGCGCGCGCTCGCCTGGGACGCGAGCTCGACCGAGTCGCCGAAGACGTCGTCCGCGCGCGCCTTCTCCCGGAGAAAGACGTCTCCGCCGACGAGCGGGCCCGAGGCGCGCCCGCGCCGACCCAGGGTGATGCGCTGGGCCTTCAACCCCTCTTCCGTGTCGACCGCACCGCCGATGTCGACGACCGACCGGAACCTCGCGACCTGAGCGCTCAGCCGCCCGCCGAGGTCGAGCCGATCGGCGGCGAGTTCCTTGCCCACGCGGATCGACCCGCCGACGTCCAGTGCGCCGGCGAGCGCGAGGGCCCCGCCGACGCGGAAGCGGCCTCCGACCTCCACGCTCTCGCCCCGGGCGTCGCCCTCGATCGTCCCGAATCCGCCCGCGTCGAACGTCGAGAACGTGAGGTTCCCGCGGGCGGTGAAGAACCCCCCCACCTCGACGGAACCGCCCGTGGCATCGGCCCGGAGCTCGGCGAGGCCTCCGACCTCGAGCGATCCGAACTGGGTGGGACCCTCGGCGACGAACCGGCCGCCGACCTTGACCCGGCCCCGGATCGTGCCGCCGCGCATCCGGACGAGTCCCCCCGCCTCGAGCGACGCGAGATCGACGTCGGCGATCTCGATCGCGCCGCCCGCCTCCACGTCCTCGGCGGTCAGCTTTCCGGCGAGACGCACCTTTCCCCCGGCCGAGACGCGGGTCGCCTCGAGCGTCGAGGCGCCGTCCAGGTAGCCGCCGACCTCGAAGCGTCGACCCCGGATCGGCCCCCGCACCGAGAGGCCCCGATCGACGTCGACGTCCCGGGCCCTCAGCTCGCCGTCCACCTCGAGGGCGGCGTCCTCGGCCCGGATGTCCTCCTGGACGGTCAGGGTGCCACCCACGTGGACGATGCCGTCCTCCGAGCGGAAGGACCGGCACTCAAGATCCCCGACGATCTCCGACCGACCCTCGAACCGCGCCTCCCCCGGAACGACGAGGCGCCCATCGACGTCGATGTGGGTGTTCGCCTCGACCCTCAGGTCGCCCGGGAGCGATCCCAGCCGGATCCGGGAACCCCGGGGCACGCGGGTCTCGCTCATCGGCCGGGAATGGGAACGAGGCTTCTATAGGGGTAGGTCACGCTCGGTGACCACGCCCGAGGAGCGCGACGGGCCAATCCCTTATCCCCGGCGAGCTCGCGTTCGACGTGGACGACAGCCTCGCGTCGATCCGGGCCGAGGTGATCGCGTGCCGCCGGTGTCCGCGCCTCGTGCGATACCGCGAACGGGTCGCCCACGACAAGAAGCGCGAGTTCCGGAGCGACGTCTACTGGGGCCGAGGCGTTCCGGGCTTCGGCGACCCGGCCGCGCGGCTCGTCGTCGTGGGTCTCGCGCCGGCGGCCCACGGCTCGAACCGCACGGGGCGGATGTTCACCGGCGACCGTTCGGCCGCCTTCCTCGTCCGGGCGCTCCACGCCGCCGGCTTCGCGAGCCAGCCGAGTTCCGTGCGACGGGGGGACGGACTCCGGTACACCGACCTCTACCTCACGGCCGCGGTACGGTGCGTTCCGCCGGACAATCGCCCTTCGCCCGAGGAGCGCACGAACTGTTCGGGCTACCTTGCGCGCGAGCTGCGCCTCCTGACGCGGGCGCGGGCGATCCTCTCGCTGGGCGGCTTCGCGTGGGACGCGGTCCGCGAGGTCGTGCCGCTCGCCTACGGCTGTCCCCGACCGGACGTTCCCTTCGCGCACGGGGCGTGCGCGCCGCTGGGTCCGGGCCGGCCCCTCTTGTGGGCCTCGTACCATCCGAGCCCCCAGAACACGAACACCGGGAAGCTCTCCTCCGAGATGCTGGTGGATCTCCTCGCGCGGATCCGCGACTCGTTCGCGGCCGGCCCACCGGCCGGCGGTCGCCACGCTTAACCCCGCCGACTCCTCGCCGCGCCGTGGGTTCGTTCGAGCTCCTCGAGCGCGACGGCCTCGCCCGGATCGGTCGCCTCGCGACCCCCCACGGACCGATCGAGACCCCGGCGCTATTGCCGGTCGTCCATCCCGATCCCGAGCGGCAGCCGGTCCGCCCCGAGGAGATGCGGCGCCGCCTCGGCCTCCGGGCGGTGATCACGTCCGCGTACATCACGCGCCGGATCCCGCCGCTCCGTGCGCGCGCCGAGCGCGACGGGATCCACGGCCTGCTCGGGTTCGACGGTCCGGTCATGACCGACTCGGGCGCGTTCCAGCAGCACATGTACGGCTCGGTCGAGGTCGGCCCCGAGGAGATCCTCGAGTTCCAAGAGCGGATCGGGACCGACATCGCGACCGTCCTCGACCTCTTCACGGAGCCCGACGCGACCCGGGAGGCGGCCGCGGCCGCCCTCGCAACGACGATCGAACGCGCGAAGTGGGCGCGGGCCGCTCGGTCGGGCCTCCTGGCCGTGCCGGTCCAGGGGGGCGCGTACGACGAACTCCGGGGCCGATCGGCCGAGGCGGCGAGCTCGATCGGCGACGTGCTCGCCATCGGAGGTGTCGTGCCGCTCTTCGAGCAGTACCGCTTCCCCGAACTCGTCCGCGTACTGGCCGCGACCCGCCCGATGCTCTCCCCGGGTGCCGCGGTCCACCTGTTCGGCACGGGCCATCCGATGGTGTTCGCGCTCGCGAGCCTGTTCGGCGTCGACCTCTTCGATTCCTCCGCCTATCTCAAGTTCGCGAAGC
Organism: Thermoplasmata archaeon; assembly: GCA_030042855.1. Next base: position 745 of record JASHYU010000263.1, on the reverse strand, counting down.
GGGGCGACCTGCTCTTCCCCGAGGGAACCGTCTCGCTCGAGGGCGTGCGCGAGCGCACGTGCGAGTGCTTTCTGTGCGCCGAGCGACCGCTGCCCGAGGTCGCGTCGCTCCCGGCGTCCGAGCGAGAGCGGTGGATCGCCTACCACAACCTCCTCACCTCGGCCGAAGAGATCGGTCGGGTTCGCCAGGCGATCCGGGACGGGACCCTCTGGGACCTCGCGGAACGGAGGGCCGGCGCCCACCCGGCGCTCCGTGCCGGACTACGCGCGGCCCGGGACCGGGCCGAGACGTTCCTCTCGACCGAGCCGGAGAGCCGGCGCGCCTTCCGGGAGGTCGACTCCGGGAGCCGGGACCGTCCGATCGTCGTCCGGTTCCGCGAGCGGGTGGCCGCCTACGCCGCGACGCGCGCGCCGATCCGTCGGCTGTCCCGGATCCCGCTGCGTCCCGACTACCTGCGGCACGTTCCGACCGTCGATGCGACGGGGCGCCCGATCCACTGGGCCGTCGACACGCCGCTCGGATCGATCCCGCTCGAGCTGACCGATCTCTATCCGGTCGGTCCGTACTTGGGCGAGGCGGAGTTCCTCCATCCGCCCCGGCACCGGCCCCCCTCCGCCCTTGGGGCGGAGGTAGCCGCGAGCCTCGGGCGAGAGCTCGACCGGGACCGGGACTGGACGGACGCCTGGACTGCCCGACAGATCGCGGGCGTCCTCGAGTGGCGGTACGGCGCGGCTGTCGCCGACCG
>JASHYU010000262.1 GCA_030042855.1 Thermoplasmata archaeon | reverse complement strand
AGCGACGTCGTAACCGCTGGACCACGAGCCCGACGGGATGCTCGGAGGGCGCCGTGGCCATAAGCGTTCCATCCGCGGCCCGCGAGCGAGGCGAGAGTTCTCCGGCCCCGGTGGGGGTCGCCCCGATGGGACGCGCGAGCGGCGGACCGAGCCGAGCGACCCATCGAAGGGTTCAAGGTGAGCACGCCGCTTTGACGGCTGGGGGACTCGCTTGCCGCTCAGCTCGGGCGCTCGCTCGAATGCCGCCAGGACCCTCCCTCCGCCGAACGCCGAACTGAACCCGGTCGTTCCCCGGGTGCGACGGCTCTGCGATGAGGGGAAGGCCGACGTGGCGGCGGTCGTGGCCTTCGACGCGATCTTCGCGGACACGATCCGGTTGTACGGGCTGAAGGTTCCCCCGAGCTGCACGTCGTTCGAGTTCCTGTCCCGGTTCCTTCGTCCGGACATGGGGAAGCTGACCGAGCTCCTGCCGGAGCTCTATCGTCTCTACGAGCCCGCCCGGTTCGGCGGGGGCGTCTCGGGGGATGCTCAGTCGGTCCGGAGCGTCGTCGACCGGATCTACACCGAGACCGCGCTTGCCTGGGCGTACGACCCGCTCTATCAGCCCAAGGGTCCGTCCATCGCGCCGTCGACGCCGAACGCCGTACCCACCACCGGTCCCACCCCCGGAGGTCCCAAGCGCTCGTGAGCGGGGTCGAAGGACTCTCGGCATCGATCGCTCCCTTCCCGCTCACCGTTCCCCTCGTGCTCGTGGCCGGCACCGCGATCGCCTGGTGGACCTGGAACCGTTCCGCGAACCCGCCGCGATTCTGGGGGTACTCCGTGCGGATCGGGTGGAGGGTCGATCCGGTCGCCTGGCTCGACCGCGACCTCCGACACGACCTGTTGGCGCCCGGCATCTACTCGGTCCTCCAGCGCCTCCTCCGCGAGCTGGCGGGCCCCCCGCAGCTGCGCAGCGCGGAGATCTTCGGCTGGCTCACCCCGGGTCGGGTCCGACGGGACCCCCTGCTCCTTCGGGCGCGCCGGACGGCCCGGCGACTCGATGCGGCGTACCGTCTCGCCAACCTGGCCGAGGACCCCCGCGGCACCGACGTCTGGTCGCGGTGGCGCCGTCCGATCCGGCGCGCCAAGGCCCGGCAGATCTTCGAGGAGCAGCTTCGGGAGATCGACGCGATCTGGCCCCGATTGGAGGCGGCGGCGTGACTCCTCCCACCGCGCGGATCGATGCCCCGCGAACGGAGGCTCCCGCCGGAGCCGCCGGGGCCGAGACCGTGCCCTCGCCGGCGGTTTCGCCCGACGCCCGGCTCTCGCCCGGCGACGCGCGCGCCCTCTTGGACCGGCTGCAGTCGACGGTCGGCGCGCGCGTGATCGGCTCGCAACCGGTCGTTCGGGCGCTGATGATCGCCCTCGCGGTCGAGGGGCACGTGCTGCTCGAGGGGGTACCGGGCATCGCGAAGACGCTCCTCGCCCGGACGTACGCCCGCGCCCTCGGCCTATCGTTCCAGCGGATCCAGTTCACTCCGGACATGCTGCCGTCCGATATCCTCGGCAGCCTGGTCCTCGATCCCCGCGACCGGTCGTTCGCCTATCGCCCCGGGCCGATCTTCGCGCAGGTCGTGCTCGCGGACGAGATCAACCGGGCCCCTCCGAAGGTTCAGTCGGCGCTCCTCGAGGCGATGCAGGAGCGCCAGGTGACGATCGACCGGATCTCCCACCCCCTGCCCCGGCCGTTCCTGGTCATCGCGACCGAGAACCCGATCGAGCAGGAGGGGACGTACCCGCTGCCGGAGGCGGAGCTGGACCGCTTCCTCTTCCGCTGGATCATGACGTATCCGCGGGAGGAGGAAGAGCGGACGATCGTTCGCTCCCAGCTCGACCCGGCCTCGGACACGGACGTCGAACCGGTGCTCTCCGCCGGCGAGATCGACCGCCTCGCGCCGTCGCTCGCGGCGATGCACGTCGACGATTCGCTGCCCCCCTACGTGACGGAGATCGTCCGCACGACCCGCAAGGACCCCCGGATCGCCGCGGGGGCGTCGCCCCGCGCGGCGGTCCACTTCATGCGCGCGGCCCGGGCGAGCGCGTTCCTCGCCGGCCGTTCGTACGTGGTCCCGGACGACGTCAAGGAGCTCACGTTCGCGACGCTCAACCACCGCGTGCGGGTCCGCCCGGAGTTCCGGGCGCGGCGACTCGTCGAGTCCGCCGCGGCGGGCCCGTACGACGGGATCCGGACCCTCCTCAGCGACTGCCTCGGTCAGGTCCCCGCGCCCCGCTAGATCGCGCGCATGTCGAGCTCGCGCGTCGTGCTGAGCCCGTGGGGCTGGTCGTGGATCGCGGGCGGGCTCGGGGGCCTCGTCCTCGGCCTCCTGACGCTGAACCTCCTCCTCCTCGTGATCCCGACCGCCGCGCTCGTGTTCGTCGCCGCGGAGCTGATCGCGTTCGACCGGGCGACCCGGGGCTTCGGCGTGGGGTGGTTCCGCTGGCAGCGGTTCGAGAACAGCTCCGAGGTGCCGCTGGACGGCGTCGGCTCGATGGCCCTCGACCTCGACCTCGTGGTCGATCGGTCGTTCTACGCCGAGGTGTTCGACACCCCGTCCACCACGTTCGAGGTGGTCGGAGGATCGCCGCGCCTCCTCTCGTGGTGGCCGCGCGGCGAACCGGTGCGGCTGACCTACGTCTACCGGCCCCGAGAACGCGGCCAGTTCCGCCTCGGACCCACGATCATCGTCGCCCACCAGCCGCTCGGGCTCGCCTGCCGGATCGCGCAGCTCGACGACCGATGGGAGGTCGTGGTGACCCCCTCCCTGACCGTCGAGGAGGCTCGGGCCGCGATCGCGAGCGGGCCGCGCGGGCCGGGCGAGGCGTTCCGCCGCCGGAGCGGGCCCGGGGCCGAGTTCCGGACCCTCCACGAGTACCACCCGTCGGATGACGTGCGGCGGATCGTCTGGCGTCGCTCGGCCCTCGAGAAGATGTACGTCCGGGAGCACGAGGAGGAGGTCCACCCGGATCTGCTCCTCATCGTGGACTGCGGTCGGGACATGCGCATCGGTCCGCCGGGCTCGGAGAGCCTCGAGCTGAGCGTCGACGGGGCGACGGTTCTCGCGGGGGCCGCGCTCGCGCGGTCCGATCGCGTGGGCGTGCTGACCTTCTCGAACCGGCTGGAGGGCTTCGCACCGGTCGCGCTCGGACCTCCCGCGGCCGCGGAGATCACGGAGGTGCTGGGGCGAGCCCACCTCGCCGAGGCGCCGTTCCAGATCGACGCCGCCCTGGCGGCGGCCCTCGAGCGGCTCAGCGCGCCGGCCACGATCGTCCTGCTCACGAACCTCGCCCGGGTCCCGGAAGAAGCGGAGCCCGCGGTCGCGGTCGCGCGGGCCCGCGGGCACCGGGTGCTCGTGCTCTGCCCGGACCATCCGGCGCTCTACCCGCCGATCCGGGATCCGGTCTTCGAGAAGACGCTCGAGTTCGTCCGGGCCCCCGAGCGGCGGGAGCTGGAGTCGCACATGGAGCGCCTCCGCGGTTCCGGGGTGCCGGTCGCGGTGTACCCGCCGTCGGCGCTCCGCCCGGCGGTGCTCCAGTTCTACGGGGAGATCCGGGCCGGGGGGCGGCCGACATGAGCGACCGGCCCTGGGTCGTCGCGCTGCTCGCCCCCGCGCCGCTGTACGTCGCCCTCCGCTACCTGGCGCAGTTCCCCGGCTATTCGCCGGTCCTGCCGGTCGGGTTCCTGGTGACGGTCGCGTTCGGTCTCGCGACGGGCTTCGGGCTCGTGCGGAGCCCGCCGATCGCCTGGGCGGGCCGGCTGGCCCTCCTCTTCGCGGTCGCGGTCTCGATCCTGCCCACGTTCCCCGCCGGCCCCCTGGGACTCGACTTCGCCGCGGGCGTGATGCTCGGGCTGCCGTTCCTGGGGCTGGAAGGGGTGTGGCGCACCGAGTACTCCCCCGGCAGCCGGTTGGGGGCGCTCGAGCTGACCCTCTTCCTCGGGGTCCTGTACCTCGCCGCCGTGCCGGTCGTGGCGGGCGCGGGCGGGCCGCTGACGGGCCTCACGTTCTTCCGGGCGATCAGCCAGGTGATCGACGCGCAAGGGCTCGGCCTCCTCGGGGCGTTCTCGGGGAGCGCCTCGAACGCCTCGCTCCCCCTCGCGACGAGCCTCGACCCCGTGTTCGTCGGGCTCGGGGGTCTCGCCCTCCTGGGCCTCGTGCTCGTCTCCCTCGCGCCCCGGACCGCGCTCGACGAGCCG
>JASHYU010000261.1 GCA_030042855.1 Thermoplasmata archaeon | reverse complement strand
ACTCGAAGATTCGCCGCCGCTTGCCCCAGGGAAGTTCCGTTGTCTCACGGGCCGGCACTTCGCATTAACTTTGGCGGATGGGGCGGCCCGGCTCCGGGTTGCCGTGGGAACGCACGTTTCGCGACGACTCGGGGCGCGCTGCGCCCTAGTTCCCGGATTCCGAGTCCGACGTCCCGGCGCCGCCCTCCGACTCGGGCTTCTTCTTGAACATCTGTTCCGCGATCCGATCGAGGCGGGCGATCATGGCGTCGACGTCCTCCTCGGGCTGGGCGTCCGCCGGCTCGGCGGCCGGGGCGACCGAGGGCGCCTTGACGAGGGGCTCGGGCACCGGGGTCGGGTTGAGCGGGACCGGCGCGGTCTGACCGATGGGCGCCCCCGCGGGAGCCTCGGACTCTTGCCACGCACGGACCGGTTGAGTTCGTCCGACCGAGCGTCGGCGCCGTAGGACCACCGCGGCCAGCAGACCCACCAACGCGAGGACCACGACCACCGCCACGATCCACCACGGGAAGGGGGTGGCGGCGTGCGTCGGGGGCGGGGGAGGCGCCGCCGAGACCGCCAACGAGACGGTCGGCGCGTTTGCCCCTTGGGTCCCGGTGATGGTGTAGTTGCCGGCGGCGACGGCCGGTACGGCGAAGGAGCAGGCGAACCCGCCGTTCACGTTGGTCGTCCCGCTGCAGAGGGTCCCGCCCGCCGTCCAGGAGACGGCGTACGACGCGCTCGCCGAAAAGCCCGCTCCGGTCACGGTCACGTTCGTCCCGACGGTGGCCGAGGTCGGGGAGATCGAGAGCGACGGGGAGATCCGGAACGACGTCGTCAGCGAGTTCGACCGCTCGGTGATCTCGACCGCGTGAGATCCCTCGGGGGCCGGCGGGACGGAGAACGTGCAGTTGAGGCCGCCGCTGGCATTGGTCGAGCCGGAACAGAGCGGGGTCGACGCGTTCCAGGCGACGAGGAACGGAGCGTCAGCATCGAACCCGTTGCCCGTCACCTCCACGCCCGTGCCCACGAGGCCGCCGGCCACGGAGAGGGAGAACGCGGGCTCGACGACGAACGTGAGCGCGAGGCCCGTGCCCCCGTCGCTCGCCGCGAGGTCGTACGACCCCGCCGGCGCCATCGGGACGGTGAAGTTGCAGAAGTAGGCCCCGTCCGTGGGCGACGGGCCGCTACAGAACGTGGTCGACGCGTTCCAGCCGAACGAAAAGGTGGTGCCCGGCACGAGCCCATAGGCGATCGCCTCGACGTGGCTGCCGACGGCGCCCTCCGCGGGCGAAGCGGCCAGGCTCGGCTGGACGAGGAAGTAGATCGTCACCGAGAGCGAGCCCTGCTGCACGACGATCGGCGTCGAGCCTCCCGGTGCGATGGGAACGTGGAAGGTACACGACAGGTTACCCGCCGCGTCCGTCAGACCCGCGCAGAGGGTGACCGATCCGTTCCAGGTCGCCGCGAAGTTCGAGTCCGCTCCGAAGCCGCTCCCCGAAAGGGAGCTCGACGATCCCACCGTTCCGTTGAGCGGCGTAGCGCTGACGGCCGAGGTGACGTCGAAGCTGCTCGCGGCGGTGCTAGCCCCCGCCGCCGCTTGAATGCGGTGGGCCCCGTTCGGTGTGGCCGGTACCGAGAACGGGCACGAGAGGCTCCCGGAAGCGTTGGTCGTCCCGGTGCACACGGGGGTCGAACTCGTCCAGTTGAAATCGGTCGAGTGGGAGGGAACGAATCCGGAAACCTGGGCCTCGACGGTGGTTCCCACCGGTCCGGAGGCGGGCGTCACGGTGAGGAGAGGAAGCACGAACAGGGTGAACAGGTAGAGCTCGCTCTCAACGAGGGTCCCGATCGAGGTCGGGCCGTAGCCCGAGGGCGGGACCGTGAACGAACAGTCGAGGGTCCCGTTCGCGGTGGTGTTTCCGGAACAGAGCACCGGCCCGGAGCTCCAGGAGACCGTATACGCGTCGGAGCCCGGGAGTCCGGTGCCGTTGGCCACGACCCGGGTCCCGACCGTCGCCGCGTAGGCGGTGCTCGATACGTTCCCCTCAACGGTGAACGGCGCGGATCCGATGAGGGTTGCGGTGCCGTCGGAGATGTAGGAGATGTCGACGTGATACTTCCCCCCCGCCACCGCGGGGACGGTGAGCGACAGCGGGACCCCGCTCGGCGGCAGCATCCCTCCGGTGCTGTTCGACTCGAAGCTGGACGACCCCGCGGGACAAGCGGCACTGGCCGACTCGAAGCAGTAGTTGTAGTCCGTATCGGGCGCGAGCCCGCTGCCCGAGATGTTGAGCGAGCTTCCGACCTGCCCGACCTCCGGCGTCAGCACCACCGTCGCCCGGGTCACGGTGAAGCCGGCGGAATCGAGGACCTTCTCATCGAGCGAGACCACCAGGTAGTACGCGCCGGCGCTCTTGGACGGGACCTGGAAGGTGGTGTCCGTCTTGATCGAGCCGTTGGTGGCGGTCGTGAACGAGCTCCCCGACGAGCAGTACGCGTCATCGGTCGTCTGGAGGCAGTCCGTGTAGGTCGAGGAGGCGCCGAACCCGTTGCCGCTCAACGTCACGGTGGTCCCGACGACCCCGGCGTCCGGGCTGACGGAGAAGGCGGGGGTGAGATTCAGCGAGGCGTTGAGGAGCAAGTCTTCGTGCGCGAGCGTCTGGTTGAAGGTAACGTTGTACTCGCCCCCCGGATACGATCCGATCCGGAAGTCGCAGGTCACCGCCCCGGAAATCGGTGTGGTCTTCGAGCAGAGCGTGGAGACGTGATTCCATTGGACCAGCACGGAGTTGGACCGATTGTAGAACCCGTTGCCGTAGGCGACCACCGAGTCCCCGACCTGGACAACGTACGAACTCAGGGTGACGGAGGGGTGGACGTCGAGGGTGGGCAGCAGCGTGACACTGCCCGCCGTCAGATTCAACGAGTGCTCCCCCCCGAACGCCGCGGGCACGTCGAACGTGCACTCGAAAGTTCCGGAAGCCGTCGTAGTGCCCGAGCAGAGCGACAGGGACGCGTTCCACTCGAACCGGAGCGTCACCGACGCCGGCAAACCGGACGCATTCGCCTCGATCGACTGCCCGAAGACGGCCGAGGTGGAGCTCAGCGTTAGGTTCGCCCCTACATCGAACGTCGCGGTCGCGTTGTTGAACGAGTCGTTGACCCGGATCGTCCGATCGCCGTACGGGGAGTCGGGGACGGGGAAGCTGCACGTGAAATTTCCACGGGTGTCCGCGGTCAGCCCACCGGCTTCGCTGCAGCCATTGGGCGGTGGCGACCCATCGAACTCCAACGTCAGGACTCCGTTCGGCGTGAACCCCGTCCCGTTCACGGTCAAGTTGGAGCCGACGAGGCCCCCCTCCGGGGTCAGCGTCAGAAAGGGCGACAGAATGGTGAACTCGGTCGTCGCGTTTTCTAGGGTATCCGTGGCGTTGAGTTCGTAGGACCCGGCGACCATTCCGGGAATCTGGGTCGTGCAAGAGAACCCGCCCGAGGAGTTCGTGGGGCATTCGGCGAACAGCACCGATGTGGTCGAAGTATTCAGGAAGAGCTCGACCTCGGCAGAGGGCAGGAAGCCGCTGCCCGAAACATTGACCTGGCCGCCGACGTAGGCCGACGAAGGATCGACAGAGACGGCCGGGTTCGGGTCGCCACCTTCCGCGGGTCGAAGTCCCACGGGGGAGGGTAGGGACCGAACGGCGGTCGCCGCGCCTACCGCGGGTACCGCGAGGGCGACCAGCGCTCCCCCCACCAAGAGTACGACGAGTGTCGGAATGCCGAACGAGACTATCCGTCGGGGTGGTCCGGGGTGTCCGCGGCACCCGACTTGGAAAGCAATCCGCGCACCGCGCGGCATGGAACGATCTGGCGCTCGACGCTCTCGGCCGGAGGCATCAAGCTACCGGCAACGGAGGCACCGACCAACCGGAGACGGGCGGCTCTTCTCGAGCGATGACCGCGGCATTCCGTCCCCAGGTGGAACCCTCCCCCTCTTTAGGAGGGCGCCCACGAAAGAAATGGGGGTCGACTCCCGATAAATGCTTGCCCGGCTGTTATACGTTCGGCCGGGCGGCCCCGGAGGGCCCGTCGGCAAGTTGGGATACCGCCAGTCCGAGGTGGTCCGTTATTACACGGTGACGCGGGTGGAACTGGGGAGAGCGGGGACATCCTCTCGGACAAGCTCGATGCCGCAAGGGTTCGGTAGACGCGCCGAAAGTCGTCCTGCTGCCCGGGAGCGGGGGCGGATTGTCCGCTGAACCGAACGTCGGACCCGAACCCGAGGCGCGCCCGCGCGGCCGGGCCGGCGGGAGCGTGCGACCCGCTTCGATCTTGGTACTCCTGACGATCGTCGGAGTCTTCGTGGCGATCTACGCGGCGATCTGCGAGATGCGCTACGAGGAGTTCTTCGGGGCGAACTGGGACCTCGGGATCAACATGCAAATGCTGTGGACGACGACCCACGGCCACCTGTTGTACGAGGCGGGGGACTGGGAGGTCGCCCACGCGAACAGCTTCCTGTTCGTTCACCCGACGTACGTCGCGATCCCAATCGCCACGATCTACGGCGCCTGGCCCGTCGCGGGGACGCTCTTCATCCTCCAGGGATTGGCGGTCGCCTCCGCGGCGATCCCGCTCTACCTCATCGGCCGGGACGCCCGCGTCCCCGAGGGCCTCCTGTTCGGCGGGGTGATCGTCTACCTGGTCTCGTTCCCGGTCGTCTCCGCCCTTCTCTTTGATTTTCACTGGGAGTCCTTCATCCCGGTGGAACTCCTCTCGACGTACTACCTCTGGAACCGCGGTCGGTACGCACTCGCGATGGTTCCCGTGGTCGCCGGGATGTTGACCCTCGAGGTCTTCCCGGTCCTGCTGATCGGTGTCGTGGCGTACTTCGGATACCCGTACCTCATCGCCGTCACACGACGGCCCCTGGCTTCGCTCCGACAGGCTCTCCATCGCCCGCGCCGCTGGGTCCCGCTGTTCGTGCTGCTCGCCGTCGCGATCGTCGGGCACCTCGTCCTGAGTTACATCACGAACCACGTCCTCGCGACGATAACGGGTGCTTCTCCGATCTTCCCTCTCGCGAGCCCGTACACCTGGCTCGGAGTCTACTGGTGGGGGTTGACGCTGGGCGACATCGGCAGTCGCCTCCTGTACTGGCTGCTACTCCTCGCCGCGTTCGGCTTCCTCCCGCTCCTCGTCCGTCGCCGTCTGCTGATCCTCAGCCTTCCCTGGTTCGTCTACTCGGTGGTCATGGTGCCGTACGGCGCGTACACCACGTTCGGGTTTCAGTACTCGTTCATCGCGGTGGGGCCGATCGCGATCGCCTTTATCGAGGGCCTTTCGGCCTTCGGCGGATCGGGTCGCCGCGCGGAGGAAGGCTCCGTCACGGCCTTCCGGCCGGGCGGCTGGTGGCTCCTTCTGGTTCCCTTTCTCGTCGCGGGCCTCTTCGATTCCCTCGATCTCATCGCGGCGGCCAACCCCGGGATCCTGGTGGGTGCGTGTGCCGGCGGCGCGGCCCTGGTGCTGTACCTGATCGTGGGCCGCCGACGGGCAGGGGAACGGATCGGTGTCCCGACGGAGTCGACGCGCCGACGGAACTGGCGGCGGAGACCGTCCGTCGCCCGGGGTCTCGTGGCGGGGGCGCTCGTCGTACTGGCCGCTACGAACCTCGCGATGTCGCCGCTGAACACGGCGAACTTCCGAGGGACAGGGTACGCCGGGTACTCGTTCGATTATGCTCCGAATCCCGTCTACCCGTACCTGTCCCAGGTCCTGAGCCGGATCCCGGCCGACGCTCCGATCCTCGCGTCGGACAATCTGTTCCCCTTCGTCGCGAACAACGCGCGCGCCTACGCCCTCCTGTGGTATCCGGCCTCGCCTCCCTTCCTGCCCTTCAACGCCTCGAACCCGCCGAAGTATGTCCTGTTGAGCACCAGCCAGTGGTTCGCCGTGCCGCCGTTCCTCTCGCCCCTCCTCTTCAACGAGAGCGACTACGGGATCGTCATCCTGCTGTACTCCACCGCCACGTACCCGGGTTCGATCTACCTCTTCGAACAGGGATACACCGGCCCGCCCGACGTGGTCGAGGTCAGCCCGGTCCTCGCGCAGCGCACGCTCTGCGGGAGGGACCTCTCGATCGGGGCCTCGGGGGCCATCGTGTCGGAATCGAACTCGACGTGCGGCCAGGTGATCGAGACCGTGCCCGCGAGCAACCTGTCGGGCGTCGGCAACTCGATCTGGTATGGGCCCTACCTCACGGTGCTGCCGGGCACGTACACGGTCACGGTGGCGCTCAAGGGCGATTTCCCCTACCCTACCTCGGGTGACCCCAACGTCGCGGTCCTGGACGCCAGCGCGTCGGGCTCTGCCTATTGGTACTACCAGGTGATCACCGCGGACCAGGTCTCCCTGACCCACTGGACCAATTTCACCTTCCGCTACTCGTTGGTGGAGCCCTACGCATCGGCGGAGTGGCGGGGGTACCTCTCCGGTGCGACCGTCAACGGGACGTTCGAGCCGGGGTTCATCGAGCTCGACTACATCCAGATCGACTACACGTCGTAGTACCCCGAAGAAGAACGACGGTCGCGCGACCCCGCGATCGCCGAGATCGCGGTCCGAGGGTCGGCGGGAGGCGTTCGCGGTACCGGGGGTCGACGCGAGGAGTGGCGTTCACATATCCCGGCGCGCTGCTGGGCGTGGTCGCACATGATCTCCGTGGTCGTCCCGGCCTACAATCGAGACCAGTTCGTGGCCCAGGCCGTGGCCTCGGTCCAGTCGCAACGGGAGGCCGAGGTCGAACTGGAGATCCTCGTCGTGACCAATCTGGACCTTCCGCGCGAGACGTTCGGCGTCGCGCGGACCTCGCCTCGCGTCCTTCGATCCGATGACCCGCGGTTCGGCGGGATGATCTCGGGGGCGATCCGAGACGCCTCGGGGGACGTTGTCGCCCTCCTGGACG
>JASHYU010000260.1 GCA_030042855.1 Thermoplasmata archaeon | reverse complement strand
TTCCTCACCGTGCGCGTCGAGCAGGTCGAGTTCCACGGGTTCTCGCGGCACGTCCGCCTGACCGGACCGATCGTCGAGGGGCCGTTCGATATCGGCCGGCACCACACCCTCGACGTGACGGAGGGCGACGAGGTCACGCTCGCGAAGCCCGAGATCTCCCCGGGCGAGCGGGCGGTCCTCGAGGAGGGGCTCGCCGGCTCGAACGAGCCGACCATCCTGCTCGCGGCCGTCGACTGGGGCGACTCGTCGGTCGTCCGGCTGCGGGGGCGGGCGGTCGAGAGCGTCGCGGACCTCCGTCGCACGATCGCCGGGAAGCGCTACGCCGGCGGCCAGGGCGAGAAGGACCGGTCCGCCTACGTCGCCGAGATCCTCGAGGTGCTGCGCCGGGAGGGCCCGGGCGCGACCGCGCTCGTCCTCGCCGGGCCCGGGTTCCTGAAGGAGGAGCTCCTCCGTCGGCTCGGGGACGAGGACCCCGCCCTCGCGAAGAAGACCCGCGTCTATCCCACCGCGGAGTCGGGGCGGGTCGGGGTCGACGAGCTCCTCCGGTCGGGGAAGGCGAGCGAGGCGCTCCGCGGGAGCGTCGCCGCCGAGGAGTCCCAGGTCGTCGAGCGCCTCGTCCGCGCGCTCGCCGGCGGCCGGCGCGCCGCGGTCGGGCCCCGGGAGGTCGCGGAGGCCGTCGACGCGGGCGCGGTCGACACGCTGCTCGTGTCCGACCAATTGCTCGCGGACCCCGCGACCGTCCCGATCCTCGACCGCGCCCGGACGGGGCGCGTCCGCTTCTTCGTCGTCCGGGAAGAGGGGGAGGCCGGGCGGCGCCTCGCGGGTCTCGGTCGGATCGCGGCGATCCTGCGCTACGACTGGGTGAGCCCCACGTCCGCTACGGGATCGCCTGGATCGCCTCGCGGAGCTCCTCCCACCGGCGCTTGAGGTCCTTCAGGGCGAAGCGGAGGGCCTCGCGGGCGGAGAGCGAGCCGTCGGTCTCGAACTTCAGGAGGAAGCGCTCGGGGTCGGGCCGGATGTGGATCGAGCCGTGCTCGTCCGCCTCCTCGCACGCGCGGCAGTCGATGCACTTCGTCTCGTCGGTGACCGAGAGCTTCCCGCCCGCGAACTCGAGGATGTGGACCGGGCAGGCCGCGGCGATGCGCTTCAGCTCCGCGTCGGTCGCCCCCTCCTTGCGCGCGATCTCGACGTGCGGTCGCGGCGAGAGCCCCACGCCCTGGGCGACCTGCCACTTCGCGTGCTCGCGGGCCGCCCCGACGACCGCGGTCGCGTAGGCGAGGAGCGCCTGGCGCGCGCCTAGGCGGACGATGGGGACGTCCGGCTCGAGGATCGCGAGCGTCGCGTCGCCGAGCGGCACGACGTCCTTCGCGTAGACCGTGCACGGGCCCTTCTTGTCGATCGAGTACATCACCTGGCAGTGGGGGCAGCCGGCCCCGCCGCACGTGCACTCCGACTTGCGGCGGAACTGGGAGAGGTCGGTCGGGATCGGGAGGAGACCGAGGCGCAGCGCGACCGCCTCGTCGAACATGCTGGTCGACGAGTCGTAGTCCTTCCCGCTCGCCTCGTCGCGGATGGGTCCGAGGTGGAACTCGACGTCCTCGATGGCGAGCTTCGGCACGTCCGCGAGCAGCGTGCGGCGCACCGCGTTCGCCTGCGACGCGGTGAACCCCTCGAGCTCGAGCTCGGTCGAGCGCGGGGTCAGGGTCTGGATCGCGACCGGCACGGCGCTACACCCTCCGGCCCCGGCGGCCGCCCTTCGGCTTCGTGCCGTCGTGCGGGATCGGGGTCACGTCTTCGATCCGCTGGATCTTGACGCCGGCCCGGGCGAGCGCCCGGATCGCGGCCTGGGCCCCTGGCCCCGGGGAGCGCGAGCGGTTGCCGCCGGGCGCCCGGACCCGCACGTGGAGCGTCTCGTACCCCTTCTCCTTGATCGCGGCCGCGATCTGGTCGGCCGCCTTCATCGCCGCGTACGGGCTCGACTCGTCGCGCGCGGCCTTGACGACCATCCCGCCGGTCGCCTTCGCGAGCGTCTCGGCGCCGGTGATGTCGGTGACGGTGATGTGGATGTTGTTGTAGCTCGCGAAGATGTGCGCGATCCCGACCTTCGCCATCGCCTACGTCCCTCCGTTGGGGGCCGGCGGGGTGGGCTCCACGGCGGCCGGGCGGGCGGCGAGCCGCTCGCGGAGCGCGACGCGCGTCGCGTGGTCGTCGTCGGCATACGGGCTCGTCGGCGCGTAGTGGAGCGCGGTCTCCTCGGCCGACGGGACGAGGTAGCCGGGGCGGGTCATGCGGTGGTCCCCGATCGCGAAGTGGCCGTGGACGATCCACTGGCGGCCTCCCCGGACGGTCGGCGCGAGGCCGCGCGTGAAGACGACCCACTCGAGCCGTCGCTTGAGCACGTCCTCGGTAGTGAGCGCGAGCACGTCATCGAGCGTCGGGGCGCCCGGCGCGAGCACGCCGAGCCGGGTCAGGCGGCCGAGCAGGAGTTCGGTCTCGCGCCGCGCCTGCTCGCTGCCCGCGCGCAGGCGCGCCCGGAGGTCGCGCGCCTGGCGGCGGAAGCCGCGCAGGACCGACTGGGCCTTCCAGAGCTCGCGCTTGTTCTTGAGGCCGTACTTCTGGAGGAGCTTGCCCTCCTCCTCCATCCGTCCCGCCTCCCACGGATGCTTCGGCGTCTCGTACGTGCGCCGCAGGAACTTCGGATCCCCCATCGCGGGTCACCTCACTCCTTCTTCGCCGCGGCGGCCGGCGCGGCGGGTGCCGCCGGCGCGGCGGGCGCCTCTTCCTTCCCCGCCGCGGCCGCCGCCTCCTTCGCCGCCTTCTTCAGGACGCCCGCGGCCATCCCGGTCCGGCCGTTCGAGCGGGTGCGCTGGCCCCGGACCTTCTGGCCCCGCTCGTGGCGGACGCCGCGGTAGCTGCGGACCATCTTCATGAGGTTCACATCGTCGCGCCGCCGCGTGTCGAGGTCGGGCCCGATGAAGTGCGTCGACTCGCCGGCCACCGGGTCGTGCGGGTGGTTGACCATCCAGGCGGGAACGCTGGTCGAGAGGTGGCCGAGCGCCGTCTCGATCCCGTCGACCGTCGGCTCGGGCAGGTTGCCGATCATCTCGTCCGCCTTCACGTTCGCGAGGCGGCACGCGACCTCGGCGATGCGCAGTCCCACCCC
>JASHYU010000259.1 GCA_030042855.1 Thermoplasmata archaeon | reverse complement strand
GCCCCGAGGAGCGCGAGCGCCAGGGCGAAGGCGAGCGGCAGGGCGAGCAGCAGCGCCGACGCGGACACGGAGTCGAGCAGGGTGCCGAGCAGCCCGACCAGGACGATGACCGTGAGGCGGGTCGCCCGGCCGGTCCACGGGCTCCGGATCCGTGTGAGACGGCCGGCGACGACGCCCGCCCCGAGCGCGACGTACAGGAACGGATCGAAAGCCACGGAGCCGCTAGCCCGACCCAGCCGGGCGCCCCCGACGCGCTGCGCGCGCGGGCGGCCCGTCGAGCCGGAGGGTCTCGTCCCGGCCCGGTCCGTACCCGATATATTCGACCGGGACCCCGGTCTCGCTTGCGATGCGGTCGAGGAACTTCCGCAGCGCAGGGGGCAACGCGGCGGCGCCGTCGCGGTGGATCCGCTCCTTGAGCCGCTCGTGGAACTCGGGCCAGCCTTCGAGCTGCTCGTAGACCGGGCGCGCCGTGAGGAGGTCCTCGGCCTGCGACGGCAGGACGTCGCGGATCGTCGAGCCGTCCGGCAGCTCGTAGCGGACGCTCACCGGTACGTGCTCGAGCCCCCCCAGGACGTCGACCTTCGTGATCGCGAGGGAGGTGAGGCCGTTGAGCCGCGCCACGTAGCGGAGCATCGCGAGGTCGAGCCAGCCGCATCGCCGGGCCCGTCCCGTGGTCGCTCCGCGCTCGCCCCCGACGCGCCGCAGGAACTCCCCGAGCGGCCCGGATTCCTCGGTCGGGAACGGTCCGGCCCCGACGCGGGTCGCGTACGCCTTCGCCACACCGATCACCTCGTCGACCTCGGTGGGCGGGAGGCCGCTGCCCACGAGCGCCCCGGCGCTCGTCGGGTGGGAGCTCGTCACGAACGGATAGGTCCCGAAGTCGATGTCGAGGAGCGCGCTCTGCGCGCCCTCCAGCAGCACGGTCTCGCCCCGGCCCACGGCCTCCCAGAGGATCGGCTCGGTCGGTCGGATCATCGGCGCGAGGCGTCCGCCGACTTGGGCGAGCTGCGCCGCGAGCTCGTCCTCGGACGGGAGGCCGGGCACCTGCGACTTCGTGGCGTAGAGCAGATCGAGCCGCTCCCGCAGGACCGACGGCCGGGTGAGATCGGCCATCCGGAGCCCCCATCGCCCGGCCCGATCGGCGTAGGCCGGGCCGATGCCGCGGCGCGTCGTCCCGAGGCTCGCCCGGGGATCGCGTTGCGTTCGAAGATCGTCCTCCCATGCCTCCTCGATCTCGTGGAGCGGCAGGACCACGTGCGCCCGGTCCGAGAGGACGACCTCGCCCCGGAGGAGCTGCCGCCGCTCCAGGTCCTCGATCTCCTCCTCGAGCCGCGTCGGGTTGAGGACCATCCCGGGTCCGCTCACGCCCGTCACGCCGTGGCGGAGGACGCCGCAGGCGAGCTGGTGGAGCACGACGAGCCCCTCAGGCAGGTGGATGGAGTGGCCCGCGTTGGGCCCACCCCCGGTGCGCACGACGTACCGGGCTTGGGCGGCGAGATAGTCGGTGATCTTGCCCTTCGCCTCGTCGCCGAACTGGGCGCCGATGACGATGCGCACGCTCATCGCGGCCCCTCCCGACCTCGCGAGCGGGGACGCATAGAAGTCGGTTGTGGCCGCCGGCGCGCGCGCCCTCCGGCTGCGTGAGGCACCGTCGCATCCCACAACGATAAAGAAGTGGGCCCGGGTGGAGCGCGCGTGGTCGCGCGCCGAGTGAGTTCGATCGATATCTCGGGCATCCGGAAGATGTTCGAGGCGGCCCCCCCGGACGCGATCAACCTCGGGCTCGGCGAGCCCGACTTCGAGCCCCCCCGCGTCGTCGTCGAGGCCCTCGCGCGGGCCGCCCGCGACGGGATGAACCATTACGGGCCGTCCGCCGGCCTCCTGCCGCTCCGGGACCGCGTCGCCGCGTCCTACGCCGCGAAGGATCGGGACACCTCGCGGGAGAACGTGATCATCACCGCGGGCGGGTCCGAGGCGCTGATGACCGTCGCGCTCGCCCTCTACGACCCCGGCGACGAGGTCCTCGTGCCGAATCCCGGGTTCGTCCTCTATCCGTCGCACGCGCGCCTCGTCGGCGCGGTGCCGGTCCCCTACAGCCTGCGGCCCGAGGCCCGGTTCCAGCCGGACTTCGAGGAGCTCGAGCAGCTCGTCACCGAGCGGACCCGCGTGATCGTGGTCAATAGCCCGTCGAACCCGACCGGCGGCGTGTTCCCCCGGGCCGTCGTGGACCGGCTCGTCGCGTTCGCCGACCGCCACGACCTCACGATCGTGTCGGACGAGGTGTACGAGCAGATCGTCTACGACGGGGTGGCCACGTCGTTCTGGGGCCGGACCGACCGGGCGATCATCGTCAACTCGTTCTCGAAGACGCTCGCGATGACCGGCTGGCGCATCGGCTACCTCGTCGCTCCCCGCCGGCTGACGCCCGAGCTCAACAAGGTCCACTACCACATCATGGCCTGTCCGTCGACCCCCCTGCAGGCGGCGGTGCTCGCCGGGCTCGAGGACGGCGACGGGGCGACCCGCGCGATGGTCCGGGAGTTCCGGGCACGCCGCGACCTCGTCGGGCGGCTCTTGCGGACGGTCCCCGGACTTTCAGCGGTCCGCCCGTCGGGGGCCTTCTACGTCTTCCCGTCGTTCACCTGGCCCCGTTCGGCGCGCGAGGTCGCGACCGACCTGCTCGCCCGCGGCGTGATCACGACCCCGGGGGATGCGTTCGGATCGCTCGGCGCGGCCCACCTGCGGCTCTCGTTCGCGGCCGCCCGGCCGGCGCTGCGTCGCGGGATCGAGATCATCCGCGAGTACGGCGAGACCGCGGGCGCCGCCTGATGCGGACGGCTCAGTGCGCCGCGACCTCGCGGTAGAGCGCCCGGAAGCGCTCCGACGAGACCGACCAGTCGAGGTTCGCGACCCACGCGGCGCCGGCCTCGACCCGGCGCCGGGTCCCCGCGGGGTCGGCGACGACGGCCTCAAGCGCGTCGGCGAGCGCGGGGGCGTCCCCGTACGGTACGAGGCGTCCCCGCTCCCCGCCCCCGAGCACCTCGGGGACCGCGCCCGACGCGCTCGCGACGATCGGGGTCCGGGCGGCCATCGCCTCGAGGAGCACGAAGCCGTACGCCTCCCATTCGGAGGGCAGCACGAGCGCGCGCGCCCCCCGGAGGACCGCGCGGTAGGTCCGGCGATCCGGCACGTGGCCGAGCCAGACGAGGAGGTCGCCGACGCCCTCCCGTCGGGCGCGTTCCTCGAGCATGGCGCGCTCGCCCCAGTCCTTTCCGAGGAAGACGAGCGGACGGCGGTCGGCCGCCGGAACGCGGGCGAGGGCGTCGACGAGATGGGGCAGTCCCTTGTTCGACGCGACGCGACCGGCGTAGACGTAGTACTCGCGGGGCAGATCGATCCCCTCGGCGCGGTCCGCACCGGCGTCCGTCCACTCCGCGAGGTCGACCCCCGGCGGGATGATGCGCAGGCGGTCCGCCGGGGCGAACTCCCGGAGGAGGCGCGCCTCGAGCTCGGACTGCGCGACGACCGCGCGGGCCGCACGGTAGGCCGTCATCCCGAAGAGCCAGTCCTGGCCCCGGAGGAGGCCGCGGTTGAGCGGGGGCTCGCGGCGGTCCGCCGGATGGTACGACGTGGAGATCACGAGCGGGATGTCGAGGCGCGCGGCGACAAGCGCGGACTGCAGGACGTGCCCGTACCGGTGGGAGTGGGCATGGATCACGTCGGCGCCGCTATCGGCGAGCGCGTCGACGAGGCCAACCATCAGCGGCATCGTCAGGTGCGGGATCAGCCGCTTGCGGACCGGGAACCGGTGCACCGGGACCCCGTCCACGACCGGTCGGTAGCCCGAGCGCCGGTCCCACTGCGCCTCGTCGTAGAGATCGCTCGCGAACACCTCGACCTCGTCACCGGCCGCCCGCTGCCGGCGCGAAAGCTCGTGAACGTTCGTCTCGGTCCCCCCGGGAGCATCGAAGCGCAGGGTCACGTGGACGATCTTCACGCGCGCCTGCCTCGATCGGGTACGGGAGATGTCGTACGCTCCGTCCGAGCCTCGGGCGGGCCGTCCGGTCCGGTCGGTCGGCGGGCCCGGTGTCCCCGCGCGCGCATCCCGCCTCGAACGACCGGGCGGCTTCTTTACCGTTCGCGCGCGCTCCGAAGGTCGCCCGGCGCGCCGGTGGGGTCGGTACGGCCCGCGGACCGCGTCCTGTATAGAGGGCCGACGCCTCTGGGCGCCGAGAGGAGGGGGCGATCGATGCCGCGACGGGCATGCTAGCGGCGTGGCTTGGCCGGCTCCTCCGCGTGGCCGCGAAGTTCACCCCCGGCGACGCGGGGCGGGATCTCGCGCACGTGGGCAACGAGCTCGAACGGCTCGACGCGCGGCCCCGTCAGCCGGGAACGATCTCGCGATAGAGCGCGTCGAGCCGATCGGCGAGCGCGTCCCAGGTGTACCGGGGGACGATCGTGGTCCGCCCGTACTCCCCGAGCTGCCGGCCGAGCGCCGGGTCGTTCCACAGCCGCAGGATCTCCTCGGCGAGCACCTCCGCCGATCCCGGTTCCACCAGCACGCCGGCCCGCCCGTCCTCCCCGAGCACCTCGGGGACGCCGCCCACGCGCGTCGCGACGACCGGGGCACCCTGGGCGAGCGCTTCGAGGAGGACGAGACCGAACGCCTCGTACTCGCTGGGCAGGACGAACACCCGGGCGCCCCGGTAGGCCGAGTCGACGAGCCGAGGGTCCTCGACGTGCCCGAGGAAGTGGATCCGGCGCGCGAGGCCGAGCTCGCGCGCGCGATCGGCGAGGGCGGCGCGCATCCCGCCGTCCTCCCCGATCAGGACGAGCTGCGCGGCCGGGTCCCGCGGCGCGAGGAGGGCGAACGCCTCGAGGAGATCGAGGAGACCCTTGTTCGATGCGAGCCGCCCGACGAACAGCACGAACGGGTCGGAGATCCCGGACCGCGCGCGGAAGTCCGCCGGGTCGGCGAGCTCGCCGGACCGAGGTCCGTACCCGGGAGGGACGACGACCGTCGGAGGGAGCGGCAGCCCGAGCGACCGGACGAGCTGCTCCTCTGCTCGCGTCTGGACGATCAACGCGCGGGCGTCGCGGATCGCCGGTCCCGCGAGCCACCCGTCGTAGAAGGCGCGGATCCGGCGGCGCAGCCATCCGCCCTCGATCGACCAGATCGGGTGGAAGTGTGCGGTGAGCACGTACGGGGTGCCGTGGCGCCGGTAGTGGCGGCGGGCGATCGCCACCTGGTGGGTGCCGTACGTGTGGGCATGGACCAGCTGGGGCCGATCGCGGTCGAGCGCCGCGTGCAGGCCCCGGAAGAACGTGTAGTGGAGCTCGCCGGGCATCGACCAGACCCGCAGCCGGTGGATCGCCCCGTACGGGGTCGTCTCCTCCCGGGGGACGCTCGGCGGGAGGCGCTCCCAGGGGAACTCGCGGTAGAGCTCGCTCGTGTAGACATCGACCCGGTAGTGACGGGCCGCGAGGCGCGGCGCGATCTCGACGACGTGCCGCTCGACGCCCCCCGGCGCCGGCGGGTAGCGGGTCGTGAGCTGCGCGACCTTCACGGACCCGGAGCCACCGCCCTCGCCGCTCGACCGCGGAGCCTCCGCGGGCCTAGGCGGCGCTCCGCATCGTCGCGAGCCGGAGGGCGAACTTCTTGTACACCTCGGTCGCGCGGGCGACCGACTCGATCTTGACGTACTCGTTCGCCTGGTGGGAGAGCTCCTCCTCGCCGGCGCCGAAGATCACGACGTGCGGGTTCACCTGCGTGTAGTGGACGGCCTCCGACGCGTGCACGAGGACGGTCGCCTCGGCCTGGGCGACCTCGCGGAGGAGCTTCACGTGGTCGGCGTTCGGGTCGATCTGCACCGCCGGCATCGTGAGGATGCGGCGGAGCGTGAACGGCGTCTTGATCCGACGGAGATGCTCCTCGATCTCGTGGTACAGCTGGTCCGGCGTGTACGGCGGCGGGAAGCGGATGTCGACCTCGGCGGTCGCCCGGTTCGGCACGACGTTGAGCCGCGTCCCGCCGTTGAACGTGCCGATGTTGAGCGTGACCGACCCGAGCTCGGGGTGCGCGATCCGGCCCTTGAACGACTCGAGGCCCCGGAGGATCCGCATCATCTTGCCGATCGCGTTCTCCCCGAGGTGCGGCATCGCGCCGTGCGCCGCCTTCCCCCGCGTCTCGATGGCCAGGTCCAGCACCCCCTT
>JASHYU010000258.1 GCA_030042855.1 Thermoplasmata archaeon | reverse complement strand
TCGGTGACGAAGTCGAGCACGCGCCGCTTGTTCGACGTGCCGTTCTCGAAGTCGAGGACGACCAGGATGTCCCAGTCGCCCGTGAGGAAGTGGAGCTCCTTGACCTCGGGGAGGCTCTCGAGGAGCCGGCGGATCCGATCGAGGTCCCCGCCCCGCACCTTGAGATAGGAGAAGGCCCGGGCGCCCTTCAGTTCGGTCGGCATGATCGCGGAGAGCTCCTCCTCCGTGAACTTCGCCGAGCCCTCGAGCCGCTGGCCGAGGGGCGAGATCAGCACGGGGAACGTCTGGACGCCCCGCAGGTGCTCGGTGATGATCCGCTCGATCACCCCGGCCTTCTCGACGTCGACGACGTGGACCTTGTAGCCCCGCTTCTCCGCGAGGTCCTCGGCGAGCGCGACGCACCGGGCCTGCTCGTCCGAGAGGAAGTAGACCGGCTCCCCGAGCGCGGTCGACGTCTCGGGCCCGGCGCCCGGCGCGCCCGGGGGGAGCGCCGACATCGCGGTCGTTCCCTGGGTGGTCGGCGTGCGGTAGAACGTCGTGACGGCCTTCTTCGACTGCACGTAGAGCGTCAGTTCCCGCGGTTCATCGGCCATGGAGCCTTGCGTCGCTCAGCGGGACGGCCCTCTTCTAACTATCGGGGCGCTCGCCGACCGGGCGCGGGCCCCGGCGCGCGCGCGCCGGGGAATGGGTTCGGCTCGAGGTCCGCGCGGGTCGCGGCGGACCTAGTAGCGCCGGTAGGTGTCGGAGCGGTCCCGCCCCTGACCCCCGCCGCCGCCGCCACCGCCGTAGCGGCCCCCGCCGCCGCGGTCGCGGTAGCCGCCGCCGAACGACCGGCGCTCGCTCTCGAACTCCTGCTGGCTCATGTCCAGCTGGGAGTTGATCTCGCCGATCGCCTCGGTGGACTTCGACAGGTTGCCGTACCGGCCGACGTTCAGGCGCATGTGGCCGCGCACGAGCGACACGTAGCCGTTGTCGACCAGGACGATCTCGTCCTTCTGGATCGAGCCGATCTGCTCGTTCCAGAGAGAGAGGATGATCGTGGCGGTGTCGTCGCCGACGACCGCCTCGCAGACCTTGCGGGGGTCGCCGAACTTGCCCATGACCTCCTTGGGCTCACCGATGCTGACCACCTTGGCCAGCACGTTCACTTGCTTCGAGTTCGGCGTCAGGTCTCGCACTTTCGTTAGGGGCTTGTCGGGCATTCGCGTTTCGCCTCTTTGTCGGGCTTGTTTCCGTGGGAACTCCACAGCACAACTCGTCGCGCGAACACTCGTCGCAAAACCAGGACGGGCGGGACGCTCGAATCGGGGCTGGGCTCTGGGATTCCTCGGACGCTATCGACCCGCGCGAGGATATAAAGGCGGCGGAGGGCGCGGGGGCCGTCCGGCGGGAGCCCCGCGCGATCAGTGCGACTCGCGCGGCAGGCTTTTCCGAGCGACGGCCCTCCCCTCGACGCCGGGTGCGGGGAAGTGGGCGAAAGCTTCGACCTCGGGGTGCAGTTCTTCCTGCGCCACGAGTACGGCGAGGCCGTCCGCTCGTTCCGCACGGCGATCCGGGAGGATCCGGAGCACGCGGCGGCCTGGGCGTACTACGGGATCTCGCTCGCCCACGTGGGGCTCGCGGTCGAGGCGGAGGAGGCGCTCTCCCGCGCGGTCGCGCTCGCCCCCCAGAACCCGGAGGCCTGGTTCCATCTCGGGATCGCGCGCTCGCTCCGGGAGGAGTGGGGCCTCGCCGCCTCGGCGTATCGGCATGCGGTCGCGCTGACCCCGGACGACATGGTCGCCTGGCACCGGCTCGGGGTCGCGCTCGCGGAGTCCGGCGAGGAGGTCGCCGCGTCGGCGGCGTTCGAGCGCGCGCTCGTTCTCTCGCGCGAGCTCACGGGGGGCCCGCCGCCTCCGCCGGCGCCCGAGCTCCCGCCGCCCGACGACCGGGTGGAGGAAAACGGCGAGCGCGAGGGGGGCCGGGAATCCAAGAGCTGGCTCGACCTCGCGCTCTCCCTCCTCAGCCTGGGCGACACGGAGGAGGCGGTCGCCGCGTACGAGCGGGCGTACACGCTCGATCCCGGGCGCGCCCAGCACTCCTTGTTCCGGCCCATGCTGCGGCTCCTGACGGCGGTGGAGGGCGGACCGGTGGAGGACGAGCCGGAGGGCCCGGACGCCTCGCGGCCGGATCCCGGGCGCCGGGAATCGGGGCCCGAGGACCCGCGTCCGCCCGAACCGCGACGCGAGGTCGGCTAGGGTCGGCCCGGCGCCGGCACCGCTCGCGGCGGCCGAGGATCGAGGTCAGAGGTCCTTGGGGGCCGAGGTGACGACCGTCGACTCGGCCCAGTCCTTGACCCGTTCGCGGGCGACCGCGTGCTGGTCGTAGAAGGCGTGGATCCGCTCGAGGATCTGGGACTTACAGTCGCCGCACAGCAGGGCCCCCGACCGGCAGTCGCGCGTCACCTCGTCGAACTTCTCCTCCGACTCCGCGAAGCGCATCCGCCACTGGGCCCAGACGGAGCAGATCTCGGGCGTCGCGCCGAGCCGCCGCTGCTCCTCGACGGTCGCCCGGCCGCCCGTGAACGCGTGGCGGATCTTGCGGTCCACGACCTCGGGCGGATCGTTCAAGAAGAGGGCGTTGTCGGCCCGGTCGCCGCTCGTCGACATCGCCCCCTCGCCGAGGAGGCCCGGCACCATCTGGCTGTGGAGCAGCGCGGGCTTCGGATACCCGAGGCCCTCCGCGATGTCGCGCGTGACCCGGAAGTGCGGGTCCTGGTCGATGCCGCACGGGATGAGGCACGGGATCGACCGGCCCTCGGCCCACGACGGCCAGAACGCGGGGACGGTCTGGAGGGCCGTGTAGAACGTGAGCCCGATGTTGGTGCTCGGCTCGAACCCGAACACCGCCTTCACGGTCGAGTACGGGATCTTGCGCGCGACGCGGATCGCGAGCGGGTAGAGCGCCGCGATCGAGCGCGAGTCGAAGAACGTGTGCGTCCGCTTCGGATCGAACCCGAGGGCGAGGATGTCGTAGAGGTTCTCGTACCCCCAGCGGACGGTCTCCTCCCGGGAGAGGCCGGAGCGGGCCCAGAACTTCTCATCGTCCGTGATCTGGAGGTACATCGGCACCCCGAACCGCCGCTGGAACCACTGGCAGAGGTCGAAATGCAGGAGGTGGGAGGTGTGCAACGGGCCCGAGGGGCCGCGCCCGGAGTAGAGGAAGAACGGCCGGCCGTTCGCGTAGCCGTCGAGCAGCGGCCCCAGGTCCCGGTGCGAATAGAAGATCCCGCGGCGGATCGCGGGGTGGAGCTCACCGCCCGCGAGGCGGTGGATCTTCGCGAGGAGCTCCGGGGTCAACGGCTGGGTGCCGAAGAGCTCGCGGAGGCGGTCGTAGTCGATCCGGCCCCGCACCTCGTACGGCGTGACGACGAACTCCTCTTCGCCGGGCACGAGCTCCCCCGGTCAGCCTTCGGGGAACGTGATCTTCGAGAGGATCGACTCCCGCTCGGCGAGGGGGACGCCGGCCGCGCTCAGGGCCTCCGCGACGCACGAGCGCGAGTGCTCGAAGTGGATCGTGTGCCCGCAGGCGGGGCAGCTCCCCCAACCCTCGATGAGCCGGCGGAGCCCCTCCCGGGAGGACGAGGAGTCCCGGCGCGCGAACCGGTCGACCAGGATCTGGGCCCCCGAGGCGTTCTCGAGGTTCGTGAGCGGGACCCGCACCGGCGTGTTGCAGATCGGGCAGCGCGCCGGATTGCGGCAGGTGCACGCCATGGTGGCGTAGGTATCTAGCGGGTCGGGCTAAAAGAGGTGCGCTCGGCCAGCAGGAACGTTCATCTTCCCCCGGGGACTGGTAACGGTCGGATGGACGACCGTCCGGCCGAAGAGGCCGCCGCGCTCCGCGAGGAGCTCCTCGAGATCCTCCGTCAGCTCAACAGGGCGGAGATGGAGGAGGCGACGCTCGAGGGTCTCGAGATCGCCGAGCTCCACCACAAGCTCGCGCACGGCGGCTACCCGAACCTGACGACCCCCGAAGTCGAGACCGCGGTCGGCGTCCTCGTCGGGAACGGCTACGCGAAGCAGCTCACCGACATCGAGTACGCCTGGGACCGGGGGCGCGTGATCGGGGAGCGCTACACGATCACGACCCAGGGAAAGGCGTACCTGCTCGAGAGCCTCCGCCGCACGAACCGGGTCGAGTGAACGCCCAGCGGGCGCCTCCCGTTTTAAGTAGGGGGACCCGGCCTAGCACTAGCCCGCATGCCGTCGGGTGACCGTTCGGACCCGGTCCGATCGACGCTCGTGGCGATCCTCCAACAGCTCAACCGGGCCGAATCGATCGGGGAGGGCCACGCCGGCGATCAGCTGCTCGAGCTCACCGACCTCGAACGCCTCCTCGAGCGGTTCTGGGCGGTCGAGCGCGAGCACGTGAAGGTCCCGCTCGTCCTCGGGCTGCTCGTGCGCAACGGGCTCGTGGAGGTGCAGGACGGCGCGAACTTCCCGGCGCGGACCCGGAAGACCGCGTCGCGCGTGCGCTACCACATCACGGCCGACGGGAAGAAGTTCCTGGTCGAGGCGCTCGAGAAGTCCGACCGGATCGCCTAGCGCCGCGGCCCGGGCTCGGACCCTCCCGCGCTCGCCCGCTAGACCTAAGTACCGTACGGTCGTCCGCGCCCGGCCGTGTCGCGCATCCACTCCGGGAGGAAGGGGCGTTCGGGATCCCACCGACCGTACCCCCTCACGAAGCCGGAGTGGGTGACCGCGACCTCCGAGGAGATCGTCGCGCAGGCGGTCCAGCTCTCGAAGGCGGGCCAGCCGGCCGCCCAGGTCGGCCAGCACCTCCGCGACTCGATGGGCGTCCCGAGCGTCCGCGCCGTGACGGGGAAGCGGCTCGAGGTCGTCCTGTCCGACGCGGGGATCCACCCCGAGATCCCGGACGACCTCCAGGCGCTCCTCAAGCGCGTCGTCCACCTCCAGCGGCACCTCGAGACGCACCCGAAGGACCTCGCGAACCGCCGGGGGCTCTCGCTCATGGAATCCCGCATCCGCCGCCTCGCGCGGTACTACCGACAGCGCCGGCGCATCCCCGAGAACTGGCGGTACTCCGCCCGGGGCGCCGCGCTTCAGGTGGAGTGATGCCCTCGGGGCCGGACGGGTTCGTTCCGGATCCCCGGTACTCGCAGGAGTTCGAACGCGCCCGTTCCCTCCTGCTCGGCCATCCCGGCCGCTGGCGGGTGATCTACCACTACGACGCGGACGGCATCGCGAGCGCCTCCTCGGCGCTCCGCGCGCTCGCGCGTCTCGGCTACCCGATCCAGGCGACGGCGCTCCAGGGCGTGGAGCGGGAGCGGATGGCCGGCCTGATGGAAGGCGCGCGGACGCCCGTGCTCATCGTCGACACCGGGGCGAGCTGGCTCGACCTGTTCGCGCGCCAGGACCGACCGGTGGTCGTCCTCGACCACCACCGCTACCCCGCGGGCCCGGACGGGGCGTCCCTCCCGGAGCACGTCGCGATGGTCAATCCCCTCGACTGGGGCGTCGACGGCATGAGCGAGCTCTGCGCGTCGACCCTGACGTGGCTCTTCACCATCTTCCTCGACCCGGTCAACTGGGACAACGCGCCGTGGGGGCTCTCGGGCGCGATCGGGGACCGCCAGCACGTCGGCGGGCTCCGGGGCCTCAACGCCCGGCTCGTCGACGAGGCCACCCGGCGCTCCGTCCTGGTCCGTCGGCCCGGGCTCGCCCTCTTCGGCCCGACGCTCGCCCGAGCGATCGCGACGAGCATCGACCCGTTCTTCCGGGGGCTGTCGGGCCACCCCGAGGCGGCCGCGGCGTTCGTCCGGGCCCTCGACCTCGATCCGGGGACCGCGCCCTCGGCGCTCGCCCCGGCCGACACGCGTCGGCTCGCCGCCGCGCTCAAGGCCCGGCTCGCGGAGGCGCACGTGCCGGCCGAGTTCGCGACCGTGCTCGATCAGGAGCGCTGGTTCGTGCCGACGCTCGGGCTCGATGCCGAGGAAATCTCGAACCTCCAGAACGCGGCGGGGCGGGCCGGGATGCCCGGCGTCGGCCTCGCGTTCGCGCTCGGCGACCCGGGCGCGCTCGGACGCGCCCGCGCGGCGGAAGAGGCGTGGCGCTCGGGGATCCTCCAGGGACTCCGGCGGATCGAGGACGGCGGAGTTAATTCGCTGCGGTACCTCACCTGGTTCGAGAGCCCGGACACGACGCTCGCCGGGACCCAAGCGGGACTCGCGATGAACTACCTCCTGCCCCCCGAGCGGCCCGTCTTTGTCTTCACGGCCGCGCTGGGCGAGGCGATCAAGGTCAGCGCGCGCGGCACGACCCGCCTCGTCCGCGAGGGGCTCGACCTCGCGAGCGTCTGCCGCGAGGCGGCCGGCGAG
>JASHYU010000029.1 GCA_030042855.1 Thermoplasmata archaeon | reverse complement strand
CGTTCGGGATGTAGCGCACCGAGTACCAGGTCTGGGCTCCGATCCCGCCGGCCATCGGATTGGTGTTGAAGCTCGCCGGATCGATCCACGGACCGGCCGCGAAGAACTCGGTGTACTGGCCGACGGTCACGTAGAGCGAGAGGTTCAAGGCGACGTGCTCGGCGAGATTGTAGAGGAGGCTCCGCTCCGGGTCGGTCGCCCGTAGGCCCGCGGCCTCGTTGAGGGCCCCGACCATCGTCGCGTACGCAGCGCCCGTGCAGGTGTCGTTGATCGGATTGTTCGCCCAGTACACGATCGGCGGCGTCGATCCCGGGAGTCCGGCGCACGCCGTGTAGTTCGCCGCGGACGCGTTGAGGGCATCGGCCACGTCCGCGGGACCCGCGTACGTCGCGTTCGGCTCGTAGTACGCGAGGGCGTAATCCGTCGGGTCCGGGTAGTCCGGGATCCACGGCGCGGGCTCGATGGTGAACCCGGTGGGGTATGGTTGGGGGGCGGCAGAGTAGAACTCCTCGAGCCAGGCGAGGTAGTTCGGAGCGTTCGCGATGCTGAGGTTCAGCCGCCCGCCGGACAAGGCGGCGATCGAGGCGTTCCAGGCGGCCAACTCGGGGTCGAGGCCATCGCCGGTCCAGCCCTCGAGCGGGATCGAGCACGGATGGGTCGGAACGCACGCCGCTAGTTCCGGGTCGTAGTACGGCGAGGAGGTGTTGGTGACCTGGCTCCACCACCACGCGGCCCCGTCGACGTCGGCCGGGTCGGGATCCGGATCCCCGATCGGCCATGACACGTTAGTCGGGAAATAGCTCCCCATGTAGCGGGGGATCGCCCCACCGCTCTGGACCATCGTCTGGAGGGTTTCGTTGAATTCGTAATCGGCCTCGTTGGACGCGTAGGGGTAGGCCTGGACCAGGAACTGTCGGAGGCCGATATGGTCGAGGAAGTCGGACGGGATGTCGATCGGCCCGTCGTTCGGGTCGAACTGCGCCGCCAAGCTCGTGTTGAAATCGAGATCGAAGGCGAGCTGGAGTTCGTTGAGGGTCGGCGAGCCGATCACGCTCGCGGCGCCCGAGTGAACGGCCTGGACGACGGTCGCTTCGTCCGCGGGCGCGTAGCCGGCGTAGTCGGCCTCCCCGGCGGTCAGCGCCCGAAGGCCGGGCGCGTCCGTGGGCTCCCAGTCGACCGAGACGTTCGCGACATAGGCCCCCGGCGCGGGCTCGCAGCCCGAGTACGTGCAGTCGGGGTTCTGCGCGTACGCGGGGCTCGCGTTCAGCGCGTATCCGCCACCCCCCTGCGCGTACAGCTGGACCTGCGAGACCAGGTCGGCGGAACCGTCCGTCACGTACAGGTAGCCGTCCGCCGCGTCGAACGAAGCGGCGACCGGCCCGCTGCCCACCTCGATCGAACCGACGGCGGTCTCGTTGGAGGTGCTGATGACCGTGACATTGTCCGAGACTTGGTTGACCGCGTAGACGAAGCCGTACGTCGGGTTGACCGCGAGGCCCTGCGGGAGCGCGCCCACCGGGACGCTCGCCAGGACCTGGCCCGAGGCGTCGTTCAGTACCGAGACGTTGTCGGAACCCGAGTTGGCGACGTACACGAGCCCGGTCGACGGGTCGGCGGCGATCCCCGCGGGATCGGTCCCGGACGGCAGGGTGCCGACGTACCGGTTGCTCGAACCGTTCACGACCGCCACGCCGGCATGGAGCGTGACGTACAGGAAGCCATTGACCGGGTCGAACGCCATCTGCTGCGGCTCCTGGCCGACCGTGATGTTCCGGACCAGGGTCTTCAGGTTCGGATTGATCTCCGTGATGTACGACCCCCCGTCATCGACGACGTAGACCCGGTTGGTCGCCGTGTCGTACTGGGGGCTCCGGGGATCCGTACCGAGGCCGATGGGGATCGTCTTCACCACCACGTCGGTCGAACCGTCGACCACCGAGACCTCCCCCGACCCCGTGTCGGCGACGAAGAGATCGCCGCTCGAGGTGTCCAGCGCGATCCCGTTGGGGTTGGAGCCGACGACGATCGACCCGACGCTCGCTCCGGAGGACGCGTTGAGCACGGTCACGCTGTCGGACCCACCGTTCGTCACGTAGACCCGGCCGTTGAGCGGGTCCGAGAGGATCGAGGCGGGCCCGTATCCGACCGGGGTCGAGGACTGGACCCGGGGCGCGGTCAGGAAGTACGGCCCGCTGCCGACGGCGGCGTACCGGACGTTGCCCCAAGAGAGACCGTAGTCGAGGGAGGGCGAGTTCCCGGACCCGATCTCCTCCCACTGGTCCCACGCAGTGGCTCCGATCGACCGGATCACCGCCGACGTCGTTGACGTCCCGTGACCGGGAAGCGTGCAGCTCGAATCGCCCGGGGCCGCGATCTGTCCCGCCGTCCACCCGGGAATGCCGGCGTCCTGGGGCGGGGCCGAGAACCAGCCGCACGGGACGATCGATGCGCCGAGCGGATTGGCGACGAACTCGAGGAACTGCGGCCAGGCGGATCCGAACTCGTTCGAACCGTTCGCCACGAAGGTGACGCAGCCGTTGGAGGCCGCCAGGATCGACGCGGTGCATTCCGGCGAGTCGTTGACGAGGACATGGGAGAAGATGTTGGAGGGGGTGTTGTTGAGGACGGCGTGGATACCTTGGTCCCACGACGAGTTCCCGGTCGAGAGCAGGCTCTCCCCGAGGATCCAGCCGTTGTTGTAGTCCACCTCGGGCAAGTTCGCGAAGCCGAGAGTGCGCGCCACCGAGAACAGCACGTCGCTCGGATAGACCGGCCAGCTGCGTCCGGTCCCGGGGTCGTAGAACCGCGCGTCCTTCTCCAGGACGAACGTGTAGTTGTAGCCCGAGACCAGTCCGTTCCCTCCGTACAGCGTCTTGCACTGCGCGCTGCCGGGCACGCACGTCGCGAGCTCCGGGACGAAGTCCGACGGCAGCGGACCGGCGCTCGTGCCGTTGTACGTGATGAGCGTCTGGTAGACGTTCTGGAGTGGTTCTGCATCCGTCGTGTCATAGGCGATCGCGGGGTCCAACGTGTTCGCGCCTCCGGGAGCCACCTCGTAGGCGTGCAAGGTGCCGGGAGTCGGCGAGGCGCGGATCGAGGCCGGCAGGTCCCCGAGCCCCGTCCCGATCAGCACCGTGAAGGTGAACTGCTGCGGCGAGGAGACCGCACTCCCGTTCACCACGCTCTGGGCCGCGTCCTGAAAGCTGACCAGGAACATCCCGGGAGTCGAGGCGGCGGCGAAGGTGTCGGTGGCCTCGTAGAGGCCGTTCGAGGTCTCCTTCTCGCCGCTCAGCTTGCCCCCCGTGCTCGTCCAGCTCACCGGTCCGAGCTCCCACGGGAACACCCCGGGCAGATTCCCGACCCGGACCCCGAAGGTGACCGAGCCACCGGGGGCGACCAAGGCGGTCGGCCCGCTCGTGCTGGTCGAGTTCGCGAGGATCGCCCCGGTCAGCGGGAGCTCGAGCGAGGTGAGCCGATCGGCGAACGTGGACTGAACTTCGAACAGGAGGACGTGCAGGGCGTCGTCGTCGGTGGACCCGTTCGCGGCATTCGTGCCGACGACGTAAATCGCATAGAGACCCGGGGCCGTATAGGCGTGTGCGATGACCGGGCCCGTCGTGAAGAGCGTCGTCCCGTCCCCGAGTTCCCAGACGTAGGAGTTGGCCACGAATCCACCGGTCGAGGAAGCGGCGAACACCACCGAGTCGCCGACCAGCGCGGTCGCATTGCTCGACGTCACCGTGAGGTCGTGGAACTCCGCTCCCGCGAAGCCGACGTGCGAGGCAGTCGCGCACCCGGAGG
>JASHYU010000028.1 GCA_030042855.1 Thermoplasmata archaeon | reverse complement strand
GCATCGTCGTACGGCCTGCTGGCGACAATCTCGGTCGGGGCCTCCAGATCCTACCCAAACTATGTCGCTTACGACTCAGGCGAGGCCGAGGTTTTCGTGTCCAGTATCGGCGGGGATGTGAACAGCCTCTCGATCATTTCCACGGCAACTGACACGGTCACCGCAAACTTGCCCTTTTACTCGACGACCTATCTCGGAGGCCTCGTCTACGATGCCGGATTGGGCGAGGTGTTTCTCGGGAGTGAGAGCGCCGGGCCCGTCTACGTCACGGACGTGATATCCGACGCGACGAACTCAGTCGTGGCGACGATTCCTGGGGTGGCGGGCCCCGTGGCCTACGATTCCGGATTGGGGGAAGTCTTCTCGGCCAACTACGCCACCGACGAGGTCTCCGTGATCTCCGACTCATCCAATGCGGTCACTGCCACCGTCGGCGTCGGGGTAGGGCCCGAGGGGGCCGCCTACGATCCAGCGACGGGAGATGTCTTCGTCGCGAACTTTGTCTCCGGAACCAGTCCGGGCTCCGTCTCCGTGATCTCTGACGCCTCGAACACGGTGATTGCTACCTTGACCGTCGGTAATGGTTCCGAGGGAGTCGCCTACGATCCCGGTACCGGGGAGGTCTTTGTCACTAACTGGGGGTCGGCCACCGTCTCAGTAATCGGCGTGCCGCCCGGTCTCATCCTGACGCCCGCTTCCGACCCTACCGGGACCTCGACGGTCCTGACCGGGGGCGGCTACGTCCCCGATTACACGTAC
This sequence comes from Thermoplasmata archaeon, assembly GCA_030042855.1. Next base: position 2,403 of record JASHYU010000028.1, on the reverse strand, counting down.
AGCTACTGCTTCGAATCGGGCGTGACAAGTTCTCCGTCATCCTGCTCGTCGTCTGATCAGTTCACGTCGACGGCCGGGGGATACATCCCCAGCAGTACCGAACTGACGGTGAACGGCGCCACCGGAGTCGTTGTTGTCAGCGATCCGTCGAGCAACACAGTTGTTGCCTTCGCCGAATTTACCGTGGGCCCCTCCACCCCGACCAGCGTCATTTCGTGCTCGCCGGCTTCGGTAGCTCCGTCGTCGACATGCACCGTGACCCTCTCGGGTGAGAGCGGATCGATTTCGGGCGAGATCGTCTACTGGGGCCAATACCTCGAACCCGGCAGCGTCTCGTTCTCCTCGTCGACCTGCGCGCTTTCCGGCTCGCCGGAGAGCTGCTCAGTCGGCCTCAGCGCGGTTGCGACCGGGGCCGATATGCTGTGGACCGAATACGTCGGGGATGCGAACAACCAGTTGAGCTACGGCGGGCTCTCGCTCGCGGTCAGCACGAGCCCCCTTCCGGTGATTGCGATCGCTCCGGCCCAAGGGCCCGTGGGAACGACCTACACCGTGACCGGCTCCGGGTTCACCGCGACGTCGGCCGCGACGATCTCGTTCAGCGGAGGGAACCAAATGCCGACCGGCGGGTCCGATTGCGGCTACTCGGGTATCACGATCACGACCGACGCGTCGGGAGATTTCGTCTGCACGTTCACGGTCCCAAGTGAGAGCGCCGGCACCTACGATGTAGTCGGGAATGACGTGGCCTCGGGCGCTTCGACCGCTCCGGAGTCGTTTGAGGTGACGACCCCGGTGTTGACGATCAGCCCGTTGTCCGGCCCGGTCGCCACCGAGATCACCATGACCGGATCCGGGTTCCTGCCTCTGACCTCGGTGAAGGTGACCTCGTCCTCGGTGTCGTTTTCCGTCCTGCTCGGGCTCTGCACCGACGGTACGCTTCTATCGGCGGACAGCGTAGCGACGGACGGGACGGGAGCGTTCAGCTGCAGCTTCTCGGCGGCCCCTGCGGTCGCGGGAGTGTACACCTTCACGGCGACCGATGGAACGAACGCCGCAACGACGTCCCCCGGCTTCGATCTAATCCAACCCAAACTGGGTCTGTCGATCACGGCGCCGTCGACGCGGAACGGGCCGGAGGGGACCCCGATCACGCTGACGGGCGCGGGCTTCATTCCGCTGGCGACGGTCACGGTGACCGCGTCCTCCGCTTCGTTCCCGGTCGTATTCGCGTCGTGTGCGGAGGGCACGCGGCTCTCGGGGAACACGGTGACGACGGACGGGACGGGCGGGTTCAGTTGCACGTTCCCGGCGGCCCCGACGGTGGCGGGGGTCTACCAGTTCACCGCGACGGACGGGACGCACACGCTCTCGACCGCGTTGGGGTTCACTTTGACACAGCCGCCGATCGGTCTCCGAATCACAGCCCCCACAACGCCGACCGGGCCCGTCGGGACCCCGATCACCCTCACGGGTGCTGGCTTCCTTCCGCTCGGCCTGGTGACGGTTTCCGCGGTGCTTCCCATGCCTCCCCTCGCGCTCTTCCCGATCAGCTTTGCGTCGTGTACGGAGGGTACGAAGCTATCGGGGAACACGGCCGCGACCGATGGGACGGGCGGGTTCAGTTGCACGTTCCCGGCGGCCCCGACGGTGGCGGGGGTCTACCAGTTCACGGCGACGGATGGGACGCACACCCTTACGACGTCGATCGGGTTCACCCTGACGCAACCGTCGCGGGACCTCGTGATCGCGGCCCCCACAACGCGGAGCGGACCGGAGGGGACTCCGATCATTTTGACCGGCGCCGGATTCCTTCCCTCGGCAACGGTGCTCGTGACCCCGTCGTCCACGTCGTTCCCGGTAGCCTTCGGGTCGTGCGCGGAAGGAACGTTCCTATCAGCGGATACACTGACCACGGATGCGACGGGAGGTTTCAGCTGCACGTTCCCGGCTCCCGCGGCGGTGGCCGGAGTTTACAAGTTCACAGCGACGGACGGGACGGACACGCTCACAACGTCGACGGGGTTCACCTTGACGCAGCCGACACGCGGCCTCTCGATTACCGCCCCAACGACGCGCGCCGGGCCGGTGGGGACTCTGATCACGCTATCGGGTGCCGGGTTCCTTCCATCGGCGACAGTGCTCGTTCGATCCTCTTCCGCCTCGTTCCCGGTCACTTTCAGCTCGTGCGCGGAAGGCACGATGTTGTCCGCGACCACTGTAACTACGGACGCCACCGGTGGGTGGAGCTGTGTCTTCTTAGCGCCCTCGGCCCCGCCCGGGCTCTACACCTTTAGCGCAACCGATGGAACCCACAGGTTAACGACGTCCCTCGGTTTCCAGCTGACGTCCTCAGGATCACTACCCGGTCCGTATGTCACGACCACGGCTCCCCTGGATCTG
>JASHYU010000027.1 GCA_030042855.1 Thermoplasmata archaeon | reverse complement strand
CCCCGAGGATGGCGCCCAGCCGAAGGCCGGGGTGCGTCTCGGCGGCCTGACCGGGCCGGCAGCGGGCCTCCATCGCCTGGGCGCTCGCCAGGAGGCCTTCGACATCGATCCCGACGAGGGCCGCCGGCACGAGGCCGAAGGGGGTCAGCGCGCTGTACCGCCCGCCGACGTCGCTCGGCGCGAGGAAACAACGGCGGAATCCGCGCGCGCCGGCCAGGGCTTCGAGCGGGGTACCGGGGTCCGTGATCGCGACGAACCGGGCTCCCGGCTCCGGGGCAGCGCGGACCGCCCGGTCCCAGAAGTACGCGAAGAGGGCGTTGGGCTCGAGCGTCGTCCCGGATTTGCTCGATACGACGAACAGCGTCTGCGGGAGCTCGCTCTCGGACACCGTCCGGGCGACCGCGGCCGGATGCGTGCTGTCGAGTACCCTCAGCTCCGGCCATCCCGAGCGCGCGCCGAAGGCCCGGGCGAGGGTCTCGGGAGCGAGGCTCGAACCGCCGATCCCGAGGAGGACCACGTGCCGGTATCCCTCCGCTCGGACCTCTTGGGCGAGCTCCACGGCCTCCGGGACGAGGCGCTCCGAGTCGCTCGGCAGCGAGAGCCATCCCAGTCGGGTCGCGACGTCCGCCGGGTCGGCCGCGGGCCAGAAGGTGGGGTCCTTTTCCCAGATCCGCGTGCTCGCCCGCGCCGCCTGCCACTCGGCGAGCCGGGCCTCGACCCGCGGGGCGTAGGATCCCAGGCGCTCCCCGCTCGGTACGGCGGGGTGGGACGCCGCCGTCCCGCTCACGTGGCCCCCTTTTTCGGGGGCCGACCGAGCACGCTCCGCGCGGCCTCCACGACCCGGTCGGTCGTGAACCCGAGCGCTTCGAGGACCTGGGCGCCCGGTCCCGAGGCGCCGAACCGATCGATCCCGATGATCCGCCCACCCGGTCCCGCGTACCGCTCCCAGCCGAACGGGCTCGCGGCCTCCACCACGACGCGCGGTACTCCCGGCGGCAGCACCCCGTCGCGGTACCGGGGGTCCTGTTCGTCGAACAGTCGCCCGGACGGCATCGAGACGACGCGCGCACGCACGCCGTCCGCGGCGAGCCGCGCCCGCGCGGCGAGGCAGAGCTGCACTTCGGACCCCGTGCCGATCAGGACGACCTCGGGCCGCCCCTCCGGCGCTTCCTCGAGGACGTACGCCCCTTTGCGCACGCCCTCGCGCAGGCCCGGGTACTTCCCGAGGTCGAGGACCGGCAGCTTCTGCCGCGTCAGGGCGAGCAGGATCGGTCCCCGGCGCTCGACGACGAGCTGCCACGCCGCGACGGTCTCGTTGGCGTCCGCCGGGCGGAGGACGGTGAACTCGGGAATGGCGCGCAGCGCGGCGAGGTGCTCGACCGGCTGGTGGGTGGGCCCGTCCTCGCCGAGCCCGATGCTGTCGTGCGTGAAGACGAGGGTCGTCGGCACCTGCATGAGCGCGGCGAGCCGGATCGCCGGTCGCGCGTAGTCCGAGAAGACGAGGAACGAGGCGCCGTACGGGCGGAGACCGCCATGGGCCGCGATCCCGTTGGCGATCCCGACCATCGCGTTCTCGCGCACGCCGAAGTGCAGGTTCCGGCCGCACGGACCGTGGAACGAGAAGTCCCCGAGTCCTTCGAGGTAGGTCTTCGTCGACGGGGAGAGATCGCCGGAACCGCCCAGCAGCTCGGGGAGACGGGACGCGAGGAGCTGCATCGTTTTCGAGCCGGCGTCCCGCGTCGCGACGCTCCCCTCGGGGTACACCGGCAGGCCCGCGTCCCACCCCGGGGGAAGCTGCCCGGACATCGTCCGCTCGAATTCGGCCGCGAGGTCGGGATGGGCGGCCCGGTACCGCTCGAACATCGCCTTCCACTCGGACGAGCGGCGGGCGCCGCGCTCGACGCCCTGGGCGAAGTGGGCGCGCACGTCCTCGGGGACGAGGAACGGCGGCTCGAGGGGCCAGCCGAGCTTCTGCTTCGTCGCGCGGGTCGCTTCGGGCCCGAGCGGCTCGCCGTGCGCCTGGTACGTGTCCTGCTTGGGGCTCCCGTAGCCGATGTGGGTGCGGACGCGGATCAGCCACGGCCGGTCCGGTTGGGCGAGCGCGCCGCGAAGGGCCGCGTCGATGGCGGCCACGTCGTTGCCGTCCGGGACGAACGTCGTGTTCCAGCCGTAGGCGTGGAATCGCTCCTCGACGTTCTCGCTGAACGCGAGCGACGTTGGGCCCTCCAGCGACACGAGGTTGTCGTCGTAGAGCATCACGAGTCGGGAGACGCCGAGATGTCCGGCGAGGGAGGCCGCTTCCGACGCGATCCCCTCCATGATGTCGCCGTCCGAGCAGAGCGCGAACGTCGTGTGGCCGACGATCGGGAATTCCGGCCGGTTGAACCGGGTCTCGAGATAGTGCTCGGCGATCGCGAGCCCGACCGCCATCGCGAACCCCTGCCCGAGCGGCCCGGTCGTGACCTCGACGCCCGGCGTCCGGCCGCGCTCGGGGTGGCCGGGGGTCGCGCTGCCGTACTGGCGGAACCGTCCGAGCTGCTCGAGCGGGAGATCGTACCCCGTCAGGTGGAGCAGGGCGTAGAGGAGCGCGGAACCGTGGCCGGCCGAGAGCACGAACCGGTCCCGATCCCGCCACGTCGGGTCCTTCGGGTCGTGCCGCAGGAACCGGTCCCAGAGGACGTAGCCCATCGGAGCCGCGCCGAGGGGAAGCCCGGGGTGACCCGAGTTCGCCTTCTCGACCATGTCGACGGCGAGGAACCGGATCGTGTTGATGCGCCGGTCGTCGTCGCTCGTCAAGCGAGCTCACCCGACCCGCAGCGACTCGGCCGCGTACGTGGCCGCGCCCAGTACGCCCGAGAACTCGCCGAGCTTCGCCGGGACGATCCGCAGGCCTCGGGCGGCGGTCGGCAGGGCGCGGGCGCGGACCCCCGCATTGATCTCGTCCAGGAACTGGCCCAGGCCGCCCATCACCCCCCCGCCGAGCACGATGAGCTTGGGATCGATCGCGTTCACGACGGTCACG
>JASHYU010000257.1 GCA_030042855.1 Thermoplasmata archaeon | reverse complement strand
GCACGTCGATCAACTGGTCGACGGTGGCGTCCTCGCGGAAGACGATCGAACCGTTGTGCATCCCGAACTCCCGGGCGATCTGGGCCGCGGCGCCGCCGGCCAGATGGGTGAGGCGCACCGTGCTCGAGATCGTGAGCCCCCCCCGGTCCGAACGGTGGACGACGATCCGAGGGGGCCGCTGATTGATCCGGATCCCCGCCCCTTCGAGCTCGTTCGCGAGCGCTCGGAGATTCGGATGCTCGGGGTCGATGAGGAAGAGGATCAGGTCCGCGGATCGGACGACGGACAGGACCTCGCGGCCGCGTCCCTTCCCCTTCGAGGCGCCGGGGACGAGCCCCGGCATGTCGAGGAGCTGGATCGACGCGCCCCCCCAGCGCAACATCCCGGGGATGATCGAGACCGTCGTAAAGTCGTAGGCGGCGCTTTCGCTCTCGGCCGCCGTGAGACGCGTGAGCAGGGTCGACTTGCCCACGGAGGGGTAGCCGACCAGACCGACGGTGGCGTGACCGCTCTTCCGGACGGCGTACCCGAGCCCACCGCCGCGCCCCTTCGCCCGGGTCTCGCGCTCGAGTCGCAGGACGGCGAGCTTCGCCTTGAGGCGGCCGATGTGGAGCTGGGTCGCCTTGTTGTAGGCGGTGGTGCGGATCTCCTCCTCGACGTCGGCGATCTGCTCTTCCAGGGACGACATCGGACGGGGCGGGTGCGCCCTTACCGGCGCGGCCTTCTACTTAGGCCCTGCCCTCCCCACATTCCATCGTCCGGCCGGCGCGAGAGATTCACCCGTACCGACCCGATGCCCACGGTTCGGGGGCGAGGGGAGGCGGTCGCGGTGTCGGTGCCCTCGCGCGACTGGAAATTCGTCCCGAGACGCCTCGGCCCGCCGACGCGCGACGAGTCCGAGACGTTCCGGCGGCGCCTCCACGCCGCCCTCGCGGCGGGGCGCGGCGGGGGCGTGGAGTTCTCGCTGCGCGCCCGGTCCGGGCCCGAGCCGAGCCTCCGCCTGCGGCCGGGTTCCTGGTCGACCGAACGATGGGTCGCCCGCTCGCTCGTTCCGGCCTACGATCCGTACAGTTGGACGGCCGGTCGGGCCGAGGGGGAGATCACGAGCCGAGAGGAGCTCGAGGCTCGGCGCCTCCGCTCCTGGCCCGTCCCGCTCCGCCCCGAGGCGGGCGGATCGACCCTGATCGAGACCTGGCTCCGGACCTTGTCCGGAATCCCGCCGGGACTCGAAGTCGAGGCGGACTTCCAACCCCTGCCCGCGCCCGGGCACCCTTGGTGGCTCGCGCTCCCGAAACGCTCGGAGGGGTATCCCCCGACCTTCGCGGTTCGCCGGCGAACGGTCCTCCCCACGCGGAACCTGCCCGTGCCGACGACCGAATCGAACGATCTCCCGGCGCCTCCCGGATGGCGACTTCGGATCCGTCTCCGGCTCCGGGGGAGCGGAGTGCCTCTCTCCGATCTGCCCGAGTTCGGACGGAAATTGGGGACGGCCTCGCTCACCGACTCGGGGAACGGGTTCGAGTTCGAGCGGCGGGTCGGGGTTCCGACGCGTGGGCGCCGCTCGGTCCTCGTGTCCGAGTCGGAGCTAGGGACGTTCTTTCCCGGACTCGATTCGGCGGGTACGGGGACGGGCGATCTGCCCTCGGTAGGCGGGGCTTCGCTGCCGCTGGGTCGGACGGAGGCCGGGACCGTCGTCTGCGTCCCCTTCGAGCCTCGGCAGGGTCGCCACCTCGCCGTCCTCGGGGAGACCGGCATGGGAAAGAGTTCCCTCGTCGTCGCGCTCGCGCGTCGGATCGGCCGAGAGCACGGCCTGATCGTGCTGGATCCCCTCGGCACCACCGCGCGGCTCATCGAACGCGAACTCGCACCGGCGTCGCGAGATCGGTTGCTGCGGATCGGACCGGTCGGTTCTCCGCTCCGTCTGAACGCGCTCGACGGGATCGGTTCTCCGGACGGGGGGGATACGGTGCGGAGCGAGCGCCGGCTCTCCGATGTCGTTCGTTCGCTCCGCCGAGTGCGGTCGGGCCGATACGCCGACAGCTCGTACTGGGGACCGCGGCTCGAGGAGATGCTGACCCGTGCGCTCGCGGCGGCGGCCGCCTGGCCCGGCGGCACGCTGGAGGACGCCCACACGCTGCTCGCGACCCACGGACGGCTCCATCGGGAGATACCGCCCGTCGCCCTCGCCCCCGTGCAGGAACTCTCGCGTCGGATCCGGGAGCGGCCGGACGACGCGGAAGGCGCCCGGCGACTGCTCCACGAGATCGTCCGGAGCGGAGTGCTCGTTCGGATGCTCTGCTCCCCGACCCCCGACCTCGATCCCGCCGACCTCGTGCGACCCGGGCGGGTGGTCCTCGTGTCGGGCGATGCGCCCGAGGTGGGGGAGTCGACGGCCCGATACCTTTTGTCGGTCTACCTCGCAATCGTCTGGTCCGAGGTCCTCGCCCGTTCGGACTCGTCGAAGATCTTCCTCATCCTCGACGAGGCCCAGTGGTTCGCGCACGAGAGCCTCGCAGAGATGTTGCGGCTCGGTCGCTTCGCGAACCTGCATGTCGTCCTGGCGACGCAATCGCTGGGGTCGCTCCCCGAGACCGTCCGCGAATCGGTCTGGACGAACGTCGCGGACATCGTCGCGTTCCGGGGGTCTCCCGAGGAGGCTCGGGAGCTCGCCCGCGTCGCCCGGGGTCTCACGGTGGATTCGATCCTCTCGTTGCCCCGGGGACATGCCGTCACCCTCCTGGGCAAGGGGCAGTCCGTCCGCTGGCTCCGGACGCTCCGGCTCCCCGAGCGCGTCCCGTCGGCCCCCGAGGGCACGGGGGCCGGCACCCCCGATCCCGGCGGCCGAGGCGTCCCCCCGGCGGTCGAGACCGTGCTGCGGCTGCTTCGGAATCGGGCGGCCGGACTCGCCGGGGCCTCGCGACTCGAAGTCTCGCTCGCGGAGCTCCGCTCCGCGGTCGACCCGAGCGGGGCCGCAGTTCGCCAGGTCGGATCGCTGCTCGCCTCGGCGGGTGCGCTCGTGAACTCGGAGCACGGAGGCGAGGGCACCGTGTGGACGATCGCGCCCGAGCGCATCCCGCCGCCCACGGCGCGGCCGCCCGAGTTCGGCCCGGACGGTTCGAGCGCGCCACAACCCTCATAGGGTCGGAACGGCTCGTTTCACCGATGGAATCTCCCTCGGGGAGCCCGCCGGTGCCCGAGACCCCGGTGCCCCCGGCCTTGCTCGCGCCGGCCCCCGGTCTCGAGCGATGCGCGACCGGGATCGAGGGCCTCGACAACATCATGGGCGGGGGGATCCCCCGGGGCAACATGGTCCTCGTGGCGGGGAGCGTCGGGACCGGCAAGACGACGCTCTCGCTCGAGTTCCTGGTGCGCGGCGCGGAGCGGGGCGACCGGTCGCTGTTCATCTCGGTCACCGAGTCGGCGGCGAAGCTCATCCAGAACCTCTCGACGTTCGAGTTCTTCCGGACCGAGCTCATCGAGCAGGGCTCGCTCGTGTTCGTCGACCTGCCGGTCGTGTACGACCGGCTCGGCCTCGGTCACGAAGAGCTCACCCGCGAGGAGATCGATATCGTGATCCGGACGATCCGGGACCTCGTCCGCTCGCTCGGGATCCGGCGGCTCGTGCTCGACAGCCTGACGTCGCTCTGCTACCGGATCCGGCGGGACGAGCAGATCCGGGACTTCATGCTGCGCCTCGGCGAGGAGCTGAGCGCGGCCGGCTGCACCTCCCTCCTCGTGTCCGAGATCGGCCCGACGACGGGCCGCTACTCCCTCCACGGGGTCGAGGAGGCGATCGTCGACGGCGTGATCCTGCTCTGGAACACCCGCCGCCTCGGCGACATCGTCCGGGTGCTCCAGATCGTCAAGATGCGCGGCACGGCGCACTCGCGGGCGCAGTACGTCATGGAGCTCACCCCGATCGGGATCCTGATGGCCCCCCACCTGAAGGGGGGCCGGGAGACCGGAGGTCCGTAGCCGGTGCCCCCGTTCGACATCGGCGAGCGCCTGCGGGGCCTGCCCGGCGGCAGCGCGATCGCCCTCAAGCTCGATCCCCGCGAGTACGCCGACCACTACTTCGCGGTGCTGAACGCGGCGCTCCGCGATGTCGGCAGCGAGACCGACGCCCACACGATCTACGTGGCGGTGACGAGCCCCGCCGCCTTCGTCTGGAGCCTCGCGCAGGCGCTCGATGTGCCTCCCGAGCGGATCTCGTTCGTCGACGCGATCAGCCACATCATGATGAACTACGCGAACCCGCTCGGCAACGCGACGTACGTCGACAGCCCCCGCGCGCTCGAGGAGATTATGCTGCGGGTCGAGTTCCTGCTGCGGAAGTACCCGCACCCCCGCTCGATCGTCGTGATCGACAGCGTGAACTCCCTCGCGATCCACAACCCGCCCGAGCTCCTGAGCGAGTTCTTCCACATCCTGCTCAACAATCTGAAGAGTCGCAACGTGCTCACGCTGGTGCTCGAGACGAGCGAAGAGGAGACCACCGGGGTCGAGCAGATGCTCAACCTCGTCGTCGACGAGACGATCGACGTCGCGCGCGCGGGACGCTGACCGTGGTCGAGTCGGAGCGCGTGCTCGGCATTCCCGAGGTCGACCGGGGCCTCTGGACCGCGCTCGCGCCCGGCTGGATCGCGCTGCTCACCGGCCACTCGGGGACCGGGGCGCCGCTCCTCGCGAAGCAGTTCGCCCACGCCGGCGTGGGCACCGTACCGGTCCTGTTCTACACGACGTACGAGCGGACCGAGCAGGTCCAGCGGGCGTTCCGCGACTTCGGCTGGGACCCCTCGGGGATCCAGATCGTCAATCTCGCCGACGAGTACTACGAACGCGTGCTGGTCCGGGGCCTCGACGTCGCGCGCGCCCGCGAGGTGGGCCTGACGCTCGATCAGATCGTCGCCGAGCGCCCGGTGAAGAGCGATCTCGCCACGTTCAGCCTGACGAACCGGATGCTCTCCGACCTCGCCGGCATCGATAGCCCGTTCCGCCTCGTCATCGACTCGATCGACTTCTTCTTCGAGGCGCTCCCGCCCCGGGAGGTGACGACCGTCGCCCGGCAGATCCGTC
>JASHYU010000256.1 GCA_030042855.1 Thermoplasmata archaeon | reverse complement strand
CCCCTCGCCGTCCGCGCCCGCGACGAACCCGGCGACGCCGCCCTCGCCGGCGAGCCGCTGGGCCGTCCCGACGACCTCGAGGCTCGCCTCCGCGAGCGAGTCCCCGCGGCGCTCTCCGACCACCAGGACGCGGGTGCTCACGGGAACACCTTCGCCTCCTCCCGGAGGAGGCGCACGAGCTTCTCGGCCGCTTCCTGGGGCGTCCGGTACTCGATCATCCGGGCCCCGGTCCGGGGCGGCGGGAGCGCGAACCCTTCGGGCGTCGAGCGCCCGGTCTCCGCGGCTTCGGCCGCCGCCACCCGGCCGATCGTCGCCTTCCGCGACCGGAGGATCGCCGGCAACTTCGCGGTGCGAGGGTCGTTCCAGGCCTGCTGCAGGCCGACGACGCACGGGAGCGGCAGCTCCCACGACTCGAGACCGGACTCCGTGACGCGGCCGAGCGTGAGCCGGCGGCGCCCGGCGTCCCAGCGGACGTTCACCGCGTACCCGAGCTCGGGAACGCCCAGGACGTCGCCGAGGGCGGCGGCCACGAGGCCGGACTCGTCGTCCCCGGCCTGCTTGCCGCAGAGGACGAGGTCGTACGGGCCGGCGCCGATCGCCGAACCGAGGGCCCGCGCCGCCGCGATCGGGTCATCGCTCGCGACGCCCGCCTCGACCCACGTCGCGGCGTCGCAGCCGAGCGCGATCGCGGCCCGCAGGATCTCCTCGGTCCGGGGAGCCGGCCCGTAGGAGACGGCATGCACCCTCGAACCGGGCGTCGTCTCCTTGAGGAGCAGGGCCTGCTCGACCGCGGACTCGTCGTAGCCCGCGAGGACGAACTTGACGCCCTCGGGATCCAGCCGGGTGCCGTCCGGCGCGGCCCGCAGGCGCGTCTCCGCCTCGGGCACCGGCTTGACGCAGACGACGATCTCCACGTCGGCGCCTCCCGGCTACTGGTACGCCCGCAGGAGCTCGCGCGCGATCACGGTCCGCTGGATCTCGTTGGCGCCCTCGTAGATCTGGGTCAGCTTCGCGTCCCGGAGCAGCTTTTCCACCGGGTACTCCTTCATGTAGCCGTAGCCGCCGAAGGTCTGGATCGCCTCGTCCGCGACGTGGAGGGCCGCGTCGGACGCGAAGCACTTCGCGATCGACGACTCGAGCGTGCCCTTGCCGCCGTGGTCGATGGTCCACGCGGCGTGCCAGGTCAGGAACCGGGCCGCGTGCACCGCCTGGACCATGTTCGCGAGCTTGATCTGGATCGCCTGGTGTTCCGCGATCGGCTTACCGAACGTCTCGCGCCGGAGCGAGTAGGCGGCCGCGTGATCGAGCGCCGCCTGCGCGATCCCCGTGGCCAGCGCCCCGATCGGGGTGCGCGTCTGGTCGAGGGTGCGCATCGCGAGCGCGAACCCCTCGTCCTCGGCCCCGAGCCGATCGGCGACGGGCACCCGCACGCCCTCGAACCGCACCGTGCCGGTGGAGGAGGCCCGGTGGCCCATCTTCTCCTCGTCCTTCCCGGGGACGACGCCCTTCGCGGAGCGCGGTACGATGAACGCGCTCACGCCCCGGTGCTTGCGCTCGGGGTCCACGGTCGCGAAGACCGTGAAGAGCGCGGCGTGCGGCGCGTTGGTGATGAAGCACTTCTCCCCATCGAGCACGTACTCGTCGCCCTCGCGGCGGGCCCGGGTCCGCAGCGCTCCCGCGTCGCTCCCGCCCGTGGGTTCCGTGAGCGCGAAGGAAGCGAGCTGGTACTGGGCGCAGAACGGTTTGAGAACGCGCGTCTTCTGCTCGTCCGACCCGCCGAGAAGGATCGGCTCGAGCGCGAGGCAGTTCGCGATGATCGAGGTCGTCATCCCGGCGCAGCCGTACGCGAGGTCCTCGACGATCAGGCACTGGTCGAGCGCGCCGAGCCCGCTGCCGCCGAGATCCGCCGGGACGTTGAGGTTCATGAGCCCGAGCTCGTAGGCCCTGCGGTAGATCTCCTCAGGGAACCGGGCGGTCCGGTCGCACTCCGCGGCGTGCGGGACCATCTCGGTCCGGGCGAACTTGCGGGCCAGGTCCCGCAGGCTCTCCTGTTCCGGGGTCAAGGAAAAGTCGGGCATCGACCGGCGGACCGCGACCACCGGCACGCGCTATATCACGCCTCGGGTCCGGGGGTCGGTGGCGCGATCGCGAGCCCCGGCTCCCCGGCGGGAACTGCGGGTCGGAACGTTCGCCCGGCTCGACCGGGGCCGGGTCCGGCGCATCGGCGTGCCCGAGGTGATCCTGGGCGAGGGCAAGACCGTCGCGCACCTGGTCGGGATCCTGCGCGCGCTCGCCGCGCGGGGCGAGGGTGCGATCGTCTCCCGGCCCACGCCCTCCCAGCTCGCCGCGTTGCGGGCGGGTCGGCGCGGGGGACTTCCGGTCGAGTTCCGGGCCGGTGGTCGGATCGTCCGGCTGCGGGGCCCGCTCGGGGCCGAGTACCGGGCCGGGTCCGTCGCGATCGTGACAGCGGGGACGAGCGACGTGCCGCCGGCCGAAGAAGCCCGGGCGGTCCTCACCGAGCTCGGTCTGCGGGTGGCGGTCGCCCACGACGTCGGGGTCGCGGGCCTCCACCGGCTCCTGCGGGCCGTGAAGTCGCTCGAACGAGGCCGTCCCGAGCTGTATCTCGTCTTCGCGGGGCGCGAGGGCGCCCTGCCAACGGTGATCGCGGGGCTCGTCCGGGCGCCCGTCGTGGGCGTTCCGACGTCGGTCGGCTACGGTCGCGGCGGCCACGGGGAGGCAGCCCTCGCCGCGATGTTGCAGTCCTGCGCCCCGATCGCCGTCGTCAACATCGACGCGGCCGTGCCGGCCGCCCTCTTCGCGGCCCAGCACTTCCTGCCGCCCGCCCCGGCGCGCCCGGGTGGGCGTTCCCGCTGAGCGGCGGGTCGAGTCCGCCCGACACCGACCGGATTTTCCGGGAGGGGCGCGGGCGCCGCCCGCAGGGGCAGGAGAAGGGTTTTTCTCGGGTGAGGGTGCTCCATCGCCCGTGGCTCCGAGGCCCGTCCTGTCCGACGAGGACGAACGCGCCGACCGGGACGATCGCTCCCGGCTGCGGCAGCTCGACGGCCAGCTGGAGAGCCTCCATCGACGCCGGCAGACCCTGATCGCGGACATGCGGAAGCTGTCCGCCGAGCAGAAGTCGCTCTACGACCGACGCCAGGCCCCCCAGGAGGAGGTCGAGGCGCTCTACGCGCAGCACGGCGACCTGGGCCGCCGGTTCGCCGAGCTCCGCAAGCAGCGGGACGCCGCGCGCGCGGCGGTCCAAGCGGCGGTGGTGCACCTGCGCGAGCTCAAGCTCTCGTTCGCCCCCGGCGAGCGCGTCCGTCCGGATCAGATCCGCAAGGAGATCGCGGAGCTCGAGCTCCGCCAGCAGACCCGCGCGCTCACGCTCGACGAGGAGAACGCCCTGATCGCTCGGCTGCGCCAGCGCTCCCGCGATCTCAAGGAGGCCGAGGCCCGGGCCGGCGTGGTGGCGGAGCACGAGCGCGCGCGCAAGGACGCCGAGGCGAAGATCGTCGCGGCCCGGGCGGAGGTGGACCGCCTCGACCAGGAGATGACGAAGACGAAGGTCGATCGCGAGGCGAAGATGGGGGAGGTCCGCGCGCGGCTCCAGGCCGCCGGGGGGCTCGTCGCCGAGCTCCGCTCGAAGGGGCGCGCGCGCGCCGAGGTCATGGACCAGGTCGAGACGGTCAGCCGGCAGATCGCCGAGCTCGAGCAGGAGGGCCGCCGGATCCTGCACGCGAGCCGCCAGCGCCGGGACGAGGCCCGGAAGACCCTCCGGGCCTACAGCCGTCGGGGCGGGTCGGACGAGGCGGTCCGCGCCTCGACCGCCGACGCCCAGCTCGAAGAGCTGTGGAAGCGGGGCAAGATCACGCTCGGGGGGTAGCGGGCCCGGCGGGCGGTGCCCGCCCGCTCAGTACTTGGCGACGATCGTCACAGTGAACGTGAGCCACTGACCGACGACCTCGCGATTGAAGTCCTGGACGTAGGTCCCCGAGCTCAGGTTGAGCGCGGAGACGATGTAGCTGGTCGCGCCGCAGACCCCGGAGCCCGAGACCGTTCCCGAGACGTTGCCGACGTCGGAGAACGTGAGCTCGTTCTCGAGCGTGATCGCGGTCGCGTTCACTCCCGTGACCTGGACCGGCCAGCTCGAGCCCGGCACCAGCCAGCCGGGGGACGGCAGCATCTGGACCGCGACCGCGCTCGAGTTCACCGAGAAGACGAGATCGGTCCAGCCGTACGTCGGATCGGTGAAGCGCGTGCCGGCGCTCGCGTTGACGCCCGGGTAGGTGGTCGAGAAGGCGGACGGGGTGAGGATGTGGAGGACCGGGATCGAGAACGTGAGCGGTTGCGTCACGAAGCAGCTCGGGTCGGCCGCGCCGTACCCGGCGCTCGGCGGGAACGTGATGACGCGGGTCTGCCCGACCTCGAGCCCGAGGAGGCCCTGCCAGAAGCCGGTGACGACCCCGCCGAACGTGATGTTGTCGATCGTGTAGCCGCTCGACGGGACGTTCGGCCCCACGCTGACGCCGAGCGGCGTGTAGTTCGCCTCGCTCCCGCGGTAGGAGAACTGGAGGGACTTCGGGTAGGTCACGTTCTCGATCGCGACCGAGTAGATCGACGTGTCGAAGACGCGACCGTCCTGGGGACCGCTCCCGAACGTGCCGATGTAGTTGACCGTCACGTTGCTCCCGACCGAGACCGTCCACGGTGCGGGCGTCGGCTTCGGATGGTTCGCCTCGTAGAGGAACCCGACCCCGACGCCCGCGCCGATCAGGACCACCGCGATGAGGATCGCCGGGAAGACGATGGAGGGTTTCGGTTCCGCCATGGTGGATCGGGGTACGCGGGGGTGGGGGTCAGCTCGTCGCTGGTCTCGTCACCGGTTCGGAGAGACAGGTGTTCCTCATTCCCCCGCGGCCCGAGCCGGCGACCGATATAAATGCTCTTGAGCCGCCCGGCGGGCCCTAGGCCCGGCGGAGCTTCCCGACGATCGGCTCCTCCACGACCCCCTCCTCTTCGAGCCGGCTGAGCGCGGCCTCGGCCCGGTCGCCCGCGAGGCCCTGCGACGCGACCCGCGCGAGGAGCTCCTTCAGGTCGGCATACCCGTCCGCCGACGCCTCCGCGATCTCGTCGAGGTGGTCGAGGAAGGTCGACTCCTCGGCCCGTTCGGCGGCCGTGGGGGCCGGACGGGCGGGCGCGGCGACGGGTAAGCGCGTCACGGTCACCGAGGGAGGCGGTGTTGCCGGTGGGGCCGGGGGTCCCGAATCGCCCGCGACGCGGCGCAGCGCGGGGCGCAGATCGCGGCGGAACGCCTCCCGGTCCACGTTCGGGTACCGACGGAGGGATTCGCGCGCGGCCCGCACCCAGGACCGGGGCGACCCCTCGGCCCCGAAGCTCTCGTCGCTCCGATCGGGCTCCCGGGCGATCCGGTCGAGCAGGTCGAGCCGGTCGAGCGTCTGCCGGACGATGTCCGCCAGCACGGCGCGTTCGTCCGTCTCGCCGACGAACCGGACGCCTTCCGCCCGCACCGACACGTACCCCACCCCATCCCGGCCCCGGTAGAGATGCGCCTTCCCGACGACGATCGCGGGCCGGGCCGCCGGGGACGATCGCAGCTGGGCCATTGCCCGGGGTTGGAAGCTCCCGGCCGTCACCGCGACCGCGCCGGTCGGGTCGGTGAGCCGGGATCGCCAGAATGGCTGGGTCTCGTCGCGCCCGATCGGCTCGGCGGGGGAGAGCGTGCCGGTGACGAGCACCCGGTTCATCCGGGCCGCGAACGGCGAGAGCAGGTACGAAGCGGCCCGGTCCCCCTCCCCCTTCTCCTCCTCGAGCGAGCTCTCGAGCTCCCGGGCGGTCACCCGCCACGCAGGCTCGCGGAGCGCCACTACCGGCCCCCGCCGAGACGGGCCCCCAGTTCCGCGGCGGCCGCGTCGAGATCGACGTCGACCGGCTCGATCGAGTCGGGCGTGATCGTCACCCCGAAGTCGTCCTGGGTGCCCACGCCCCGAACGCGCAGCCGCCGGCCGAGCACCGTCTCGAGGATCGACTCCTCGAGGAGGCTCACGTCGGGCTGATCGCGGAGGCGGCGCCGCGCCTCCTCGAGCGTCACTCCCCAGAGGCGCTCGGTGTCGGCCCGGCCCGCGTTGACCGTCAGCGCCCCGGTCCCGTCATCGAGCACCAGGCGGGCGCGCAGGTCCGCCCGGCCCTCGACCTGCCCGTGGACCCGGCAGAGACCGCTCTTCACCGTCCGGGCGCACGTGGGGCACCGGTAGACGAGCCCGCTCGGGGGCAGGAGACCGACGACGATCCCCTCGACGGCGACCGCCTCCCCGCCGCCCGCGTCCTCGACGCGAGCGATCGTCACGGGGGGCCGTTCGAGGATCTCGGACGGCCGGGGGAGGTCGTTCCCCTCGACCCGGACGACGCTCGAACGCTCGTCGAGGACGAGCTGGGAGCGTCCCCGGAACCGGCGCACGTAGCCGCCCGAGATCCGCACCGCCTCCCCGGCCGCGAGCCCGAAGTCGCTCCAGGACGAGAGCGCGATCGCTCCGCTGCGATCCGCGAGCAGTCCCTCATGGACGATCCGCCGCTCCTCGCCGACCGTCACCGTGCGGGGTGCGACCCGGACGACGCGGACCTCGATCCGGAACCCCTCGTCCGGCGGGGAGAGGCTCTCCACGGTACGGAACGGGATCTCGTCCGCGTCGACGCGCGGCAGATCGCCCGGCCCGGCCGCGCCGACGCGGGTCCTCCAGGTGAACGTCACCTCGGGCCGGTCGCGGAACGCCCGCACCTCGGCGCCGACGGCCCGCAGGATCGTCCCCCGTTCGATCCCCTCCCGGGGCGGGTCCCACCAAGTGAACCGCACGGTGGCCGTCCCGTCGCTTAGCAGGCCTGAGAGGAGCGGTCGCCGGCTCTGATCGGACTTACGGACGACCTCGCGCCGGTCGAAGGCGACGACCCGCCCCACGAGCTCCACGGGCGACACCGACGGCCGGAGGTCGCGCAACCGGACCTCGGGGACCGGTGCCGGGGAGCCCTCGGCCGTCATCGGGGACCACGACCGCGGCCCGTACGACGATTTCGGATAAAGCTGGTGGGACCGGAACGGTGGATGAACGCTGAGCCGCGGGCCGGTCGGGTCCGCGGGTCCCGAGGCGAGCGCAGTCCGGCGTCACAACTCTTTTGGCCCGGAACCTATCCCCCGCGAACCTTGGCGCCGAAGTTCAACCAGCGCGTCGACAAGATCCTCTCCGCGCGCGACTCGCTCGTCTGCGTCGGCCTCGATCCGGATCCCGCCCTGATGCCGAAGCCGCTCAAGCGGCTCGGCCCGGCGCCGCAGCTCCGCCGATTTCTCGGGGGGATCCTCCGGTCGACCCTGCCGCACGCCGCGGCCTACAAGATGCAGCTCGGCGCGTACCTTCAGTACGGTCTCCCCGGCCTCGCGGCGCTCGCGGCCCTCCCGCGCCAGATCGGGCCGACCCGGCTCTCGATCCTCGACCTGAAGGCGAACGACATCCCGAACATCATGCGAATGTTCCGCGACGGCGCGTTCCGGAGCTTCCGGTTCGACGCGATCACGGTGACGCCCTGGCTCGGGTGGGAGACGATCGAGCCGTTCGCCGCCGACCCGGCGCATGGGATCTTCGTGGTCGCCCACTCCTCGAATCCGGGGTCGCTCGACTTCCAGGAGATCCCGACGCCGCGGGGCCCGCTCTGGCTCGCGGTCGTCGGCGAGGTCCGCAACCTCGCCCACGCGCACGGCAACGTCGGTGTCGTGCTCGGGGCGACGTTCTCGGATGCGTTCCGCCACGCGCGCACCGCGCTCGGGAACGGCATCCCGATCCTCGTGCCCGGGATCGGCGCCCAGGGCGGTTCGCTCGCGACGGCGGTCCGCGAGGGCGTCGACGCCCACGGCCGGGCCCTGATCATCAACGCCTCGCGGAGCATCATCTACGCGTCGCAAGGGTCCGACTGGGCGCGCGCCGCGGGCGCCGAGGCGAGCCGGCTCAAGGTCCAGATAAATCAGCTGCGCGCAGGTCTGCGTACAGGCTGAGCAGCTGCGCTGCGACGATCGGCGGCGCGTAGCGCTCCTCCGCCCGCCGGCGCCCGGCCGCGCCCATCCGTCGCGCGAGGTCGGGGTTGTCGAGCAGGGTCGTGACCTTCGCGGCGAGGTCGCTCGCGAGGAGGGGCTCGACGAGCAATCCCTCCTGCCCCGGCTCGATGACCTCCCGGACGCCCGGCATGTCGGCGATCACGACCGGGAGGCCGACCGCCATCGCCTCGGC
>JASHYU010000255.1 GCA_030042855.1 Thermoplasmata archaeon | reverse complement strand
TCCCGCTCGGCGGCCCGGGCCTTCAGATGCTGGAGCACGTCGGTCATCCGATCGAGCGAGCTCGAGAGATTCGTCCAGAACTCCCGCGCCTTGTCGGTCACGACCGCGCCGTCCGCGGAGGGCTGGATCACCCCCTCCCGTTCGAGCAGGTGGAGCGAGTAGCGGGTCTTGTGGATGGGGAGATGGAGCGCCTCGCTGAGCCGGATGATCCCGATCGGCGGGCTCTTCGACAGCTTCTCGAGGATATCGACGTTCCGGGCCAGGAGGTTGATCTCCTCCTCGATCCGGTCGATCAGCTGGGCCGTCTCCGCGGGCTCGCCGCCGGCGAGCTCCTCCCCGCGCGCGGCGTCCTTCCCGAACGGCATGGCCCTCCTCGGGAGGCGGTATGCTGTTCTTCAGTCTTTATCCTACTCCCCGCGGTCCGGGCGCGGAACGACGCGACCGGGGCTAGACCCCGGCCGGTTCAGGACCGCTTCCGACCCCGACGGGGGCGTCCCGGAACGCCCGGTAGAGGAGGAGCGGCCCAATGACCGCCGTCGCGATCGACATCACGACGAGCGCGGCGTAGATGTCGCCCGTGATGAGCCCCGCGCCCAGGGCGGTGAGTGCCACGATGACCCCGACCTCCGCGCGCGGCACGAGGCCGGCGCTCACCCGGATCGCCGCGCGGCGTCCTAGGTGCTGGGCCTCGGCGGGGATGCTCACGAGCTTGCCCACGACGGCGACGGCCGTGACCGCGGCGGCGAGCGGCCAGACCGCGACGAGCTCCCCGACGGAGATCAGGAGGCCGATCGCGGCGAAGAAGAACGGTGCGAGGAACGTGTTGAGCGCGCCGAACCGGACCCGAAGGTCGTACCGGTCCCGGAACTCCGCGATCGCCATGCCGGCCAAGAGGGCCCCGACGATCGAGGCGAGCTGGAACGAGCTCGCGAGCGCGCTCGCGCCCAGGCAGAGGAGGATCGCGAGCACGAAGGCGGTGTTCCGGACCGCCGAGCTCGCCCGAGCGGGGGGACCTGCGTCCGCGTACCGGCGGAGGATTGGGGGCAGGACGCGGAAGAAGACGACCACGAAGACGAGCGCGCCCCCGAGGACGAGGGCGACCTGGTAGACGAGGTCGACCGGCCCGTGGTGGGTCTCGGCGGTGACGGCGAGCACGATCGTGAGCAGCACCGCGCCGACCACGTCCTCGATCAGCGACGCGCCGAGGATCAGGTGGGCCTCGTTGGTGTCGAGGAGGCCGCGGTCGCGCAGGAACCGCGCCGTGACGGTGAGCGAGGTCACCGTGAGCGCGACGCCCACGAAGAGCGCCGCGGCCCAGGCGGCGGGACCCTTCACGAGGACGATCAGGGCGAACCCGAGGACGAACGGCACGGTCGTCCCGAACGCGGCCGTGAGCGCGGACGGCCGCGCGAACCGCCGCACGGCGGACGGCAGCACCTCGAGCCCGACCGCGAAGGCGAGGAAGATGACGCCGATGTCCGCGAGACCGGTCAGCGCGTCCCGGCTCACGACCCCCTGGGCCGACGTGGCGCTGAGGCCGATCCAGCGCTCGAGGTCGAACGAGCCGACGGCGAGGTTCGCGATCACGATCCCGGCGAGGATCTCGCCGACGAGCACCGGGAGCCCGACCCGCCGCGTCGCCTCACCGAACGCGAGCGCGAAGAGGTAGACGAAGAACAGCGCTCCGAGGAGCGGGAGGGCGATCGCCATCCGGCCGAGGCACGGGAGCGAGGATTATGGTCGTTTGCGTCAGCACGAAGTTCGCGGGCGGCCGGAGCGGCGGGGGCCTTCCGATCGGCGAAGGTGGGGCACGGGCGCGAACTCGATCGGCGAGTTCACGACCCGTTCGGCTCGAGCGAGCCCAGGCCCCCGAGCGGCGCGGCCGGGAGATCTACGGATCGATCCGGACCGAAGGAATGGGTTGGCCTTGGGCTCGACCTACGGGGACCGGTCGATCCGACCCTCGGAGGTCGATGGGAGAGGTTGGATCGGCGACTATCCACTCTCCCAGCCTTTGGTCTCTTCGATGTTGTAGACGTTCACGATCTCGGAGTAGCCGTCGTACTTGCTGATCGTGGCGTGGGTGCCCGGCGGAACGTTGCTCGAGTGCCAGTTGCCCCAGTCCGCCCACGTGCTGCAGGCGTTCGAGTCCGACCCGTAGCAGTTGAGGTGGAAGTACCAGTCGTACCCGCCCGGCGCCCCGTAGGGGTTCGGCTGGGAGTACGCTGTCGTACCGTAGACCTCGTTGTAGTCGGTGTAGTCGTAGTCCGCGCAGTACGTGTACGCGATCTCCAGCCCCGGATCCGAGGCGCCCGTGGGCGCGTGGAGGCCGAAGATCTCGGTGATAGCGCCGGTATGGGAGACCGTATAGGCCTCCAGCCACGCCCCGGGACCGTCCTCCGTCGTGATCGCGAAGAAGTACTCTTGGCCGCCCTTCAAGGTCTGCTCGTCGGGCGTGTAGACGTACGAGGTCGCACAGGTCCCGGTCGTGTACGAGTACGCGAGGCCCCAGACCCCGTTATCGTCGGTGAAGCCGATCTGGTCGTAGCTCCCGCCGTTGTCCCAGACCGACAGGATGACGTAGTAGAACTCGGAGGCGGTCGGCGCCTTCGCGCTCGGCACGGAGATCTCCGTCACGATCCACGACTGCACGGACGAGGTTCCCGCAAAGTAACTCCCCGCGTACCAGTGCCCGCCGGTACTTGGAGGGGGTGTCGCCGGCAGGGCCGGGCCCACTCCGGGGGGCGGGGCCGCGTGCCCGTTCAGCGTCGGATAGGCTTCCCCCGGGCTCCAGTGCAGCGCGCCCGCAGCGGAGCTCGCCTGGGACAACCCGGTCGCGTCCGCGCCGGGCAACGGGGCCACCGGAGGCGCGGCCGCCGCGACCACGCGCGACTGCGAAGGGGCTGCGCCTAGGTGGGCCGCCGCCCCCGTCGCCAGCACGCTCACCACGAAAATCGCCGCGACCACCGGTGCCAAAATCCACAGCTTCTTTCGACGTTCCATCGTCGGCCTCGCTCTTGGACCGGAGAGGCCTCCAAGAACGCGCGGCTCGAAATCGCGTCGGAAACGGTAGTGCCGCCTCCCATCCCGGCCTTAAATCACAGTCGCACTGGCCGAATGGGAAAGCCGTCCGGGCCCCCGAGCGCGCCCTTTTGGACTAGGAGAGCGTTCCATGGCGGATGCGCCTCGACCCCGACGACATGTCGGCCTTGCGCGCGTTCTTTCTGATGCTCGAGGCCCGGTACTGGGCGTCGGAGCCCGTCGTGGACCCGCGGGTCACACCGACCGAGATCGCCCGGCGCACCGGGCGGAGCCGCAGCGGAGTCCAGGTCCGTCTGAAGCGCTGGAAGGATAGCGGTTTCTGGAAAGGCTACGAGGTGTGGCCGAATCCCCGGCTCTTCGGAGCCGGCCTCGCGACGATCGACGTGCCGGTCCGGGGGCCGTTCCAGGTCGACGAACTGTTCGATTCTCTGCGGATGGTCGACGGCGTGGTCGCGGCCCGCGACTTCTTGTGCGAGGACGGACGTTCGGTGCGGGTCTACGTCATCTCGGACAGCGTCCGGGAGCTCGATCGGCGGCGCCGGCTCGTCGCCCGGATCGCCGGCGTGCCCTCCGAGCTCGCCTGCCAGGAGTACTGGATTCCCGAGACGCTCGAGGCGATCAGCCCGCTCGACTGGAGGATCGTCGCGCTCTACCGGTCGCTGCCCGACCTGAGGCTGCAGGAGGCGGCCGCGGACCTCGGGATCACGCCGAAGACCCTCTCCCGCCGGCGGGACCGCCTGGTCGACTCCCATGCGCTCTGGTGGCTCCTCACCACGGACAGCGCGATGCTCTCGGTGGCCGCCTACGACGTTCAGCTCGACAACCCGTCCTGGCGCTACCGGGTCAAGGAGGCGCTGGGGACCCGGGTGAAGGGGTGGGTGCCGTTCGCGGACGACGGGTTCGGCCGGATGCCGTCGTGGGACCTCGACACGGTCGCGGGACTCAGCTTCGTCGATTCCCCCGCCTCGATCGACAGCGTCGCCCGGGAGATCCTCGAGATCCCGGGGGTCGCCTCGGTCGCGTGGAAGGTCCCACGGGGCTTCCGATCGTACCCGGACTGGCTCGACCGCGCGATCCGCGCCCAGCTCGAACGGTACGCGATCGGGTCCGCGGGTCCGATGCCCCACCCGGCGAGCCTCGGTTCCCGCGTGCGGTCCCCGCTCCCGCCGGGCCCCGGACCGTTGGGGCCGACGACCGTGGGCGGGGGGCCCCGCGGGCTCGCGGGCCGGCCCGCGGGAATCCGACCCGTTCGACCGACCGCGGACTAGGACGCCCGCGAACCGAGCCAGGCCGGCGCCGCGGCCCCGATCGGGGTGAGGATCGGATCGTCCCACCCGCCGGGCGTGCGCGAGAAGTGGACCGCCGGGGCGAGCCGCCGCACGTGGCCGAGCGGAGTGTCGCGCTCGAGGACCTCCGGCGGCCGGAGCCGTTGCCGTAGTTTGAGGACGATCGGGAGCAGCTCCGCGGGCTTCGTCACGAGCGCGTCGAAGCGCCGGAACGGGTTCTCGGCGAAGGTGCGCTCCTCGGGCGGCACGAGACCGAGCGAGAGGTACCACATCGCGTTCCGGGTGAGGCTCACGGTCACGTGGTAGCTGCCACCCTCCTTCGCCCGGCGGACGAGCGCGGCCGTGGCGCCGGCCGCACCCATGTACCCCGTCACGTAGTCGTTGATCAGCGCGGTCGGCGGCATCGACGGCTTCCCATCCTCGCCCTCGGCCATCGCGACGCCCGAGGCGGAGGACCCGAGCATGTCGAAGCCGCCCCGGTCCGACCAGGGGCCCCCCCACCCGTAGCAGCGGACGGAGACGACCACGATGCCGCGATGTCCCTCCGCGAGCTGCTCGGGCGAGAACCCGTAGTTCGCGAGCTTGCGGCCCCGGAAGTTGTCGACGAAGACATCGGCGTCCCGGGCGAGCGCGTGGGCCCGCACCTGGTTGTCCGGCCGCCGGAGGTCGAGGTAGGTGGACCGGAAGCCGACGTTCGCGTCGTCGTAGACCCAGGGGTGCTCGAAGTCGTCCACCCGGTTGAACTGCAGCACCTGGGCTCCCTGCTCGGCGAGCGTCCGACCGACCACCGGGCCGGCGACCGCGTGGGTCGCCGAGAGGACCCGAATGTCGCCGAGGGGCCGGTCGGCCGGGCCGAACGGCTGGGGATCCCCCTTCGCGATCTTCTGGACCGAGAGGACAGGCTCCTTCGCAAGATACTGGCCCTGGGGGTGCTTAGCCCACTCCGCCGCCGTCCGGGCCATGCAGATCGTGTGGCCGGCCTCGTTCGCCGCGTTCTCGAGCTCGAGGGAGTCCCACTTGTGGATCGCGGCGGCGACGCTGGCGTGGTTCGCCCCGCAGTCGAAGAAGCTCGTCCAGGCGAACTGCTGCGCCGGGTACACGGCCGACGGGTAGACCCAACGGCCGTCCTGGGTCTCGAACGGGAAGACCGAGAACGGGTGCGAGTTGCCGATCGGGTTCGGGTAGGGCCACCCGTTGATCGTCGGGCCGAACGTGAGCTCGGGATCGATGCCGTGCGACGACCGCCTGAGGTCGATCGAGAGGTCCTGTCCCTGGCCGGTGCGCATCTTCCAGATCGTCGC
>JASHYU010000254.1 GCA_030042855.1 Thermoplasmata archaeon | reverse complement strand
ACGAGGCTGTTGCGGATCTCCATCGGGTCGAACGTCTCGAGCGTCCGCACGACGAACTCGAGCTCGCCGAGCAACCCATCGAGCGTCGTGTCGACGACGTGATGGGTGAGCCCGAGGGCCGCGGCGATCGACGTCGCCGGCGCTCGGTCCGGCGCGTCGGGGGCGAGCAGCACGGTGATCGCGGCCCGGGTACCCCGGGCCGCGGCGAGGGGCGCCAGGACGGACGTGTCGAGGCCTCCGGACAATAGGAGGCACTCCGCGGGCGCTCGGTCCACCGCGGCCTCCACGCGTCGTCGGACCTCCCGCACCGTCTCGGACCGGGACGCGCCGGCCCGGCCGATCGCCCCGCCCCAAGGGTCCCCGCTCCCGGTCACGCGGCGCGCCGAGAAGACGG
The DNA here is from genome assembly GCA_030042855.1 of Thermoplasmata archaeon. The sequence goes on along the minus strand of JASHYU010000254.1, from coordinate 3,947 downwards.
TGGGTAATGTCGGTTTGCCCGGCGGCGGGCGCCGCCGGGCCGAACGCTTATATGAAAGCGTGTTTGACAGAACTCTAATGTCATTGAATTCCCCCGATCCCGCTCCGACCGCCGTCCCGACCGGCCCCGCCCGCCGGGGTGTCCCGCTCGCCCTCGCGATCGTCGTGATCCTGGTCGTGGCCGGGGTATCCGTCGGCGGGACCGCCGTCTACTTCGACCTTCATCCGGCGTCGACCTCGAGTTCCGGGTCGAACCGCACGGTCACGGTGACCGACGACCTCGGCCGCTCGGTCGCCGTGCCGCGCGACCCGTCGCGGGTCGCGGTCCTCGGCCCCAACGTGATGGACTCGATGTTCCTCCTCGGGCTCCGGGCCGACGTGGTCGGCATCGACTGCTCCAACACCACGGACGGGGGACTGGAGGGTGACTATACGCCCGGCCAGATCGCGAACTGGAGCCTCGCCAACATCACGTGCGTCACCTCCTATCCCGCGCTGAGCACCGCCGACCTGCTCGCCGTCAACCCCCAGGTCGTGCTGGCGTCCTCGGTCGTGTCGATCGCCTCGCTCGAGAGCTTCAGCGCGACCTACGGGATCCCCGTGGTGATCTTCGATCCGTCGACGCTGGGGTCGGTGGTGAACGACGTCGAGATGCTCGTGGCGATCTTCGGGACGTCCGCGGCCGCGACCGGGCTCATCACCGAGCTCCAGCTCGACCTCGGGGCGAGCGCCAGTTTCCTCGAGAACCTCTCGTACAACGGCACGCCGCTCGTCTCGGTGTTCATGACGTTCTACCCGATCCCGGCCGGTGAGCCCGACGCCGGGTACTACACCTTCGGCCCGGGGTCGTTCGGCCAATCGCTCATCGAGCTCGCCGGAGGTACCAACATCGCCGGGAACGCGATCACCTCCTCCCCGGAGCTGTCGGGGAGCGAGGTCCTTGCGGCGGACCCGGGCTACGTGATCTACGGCGTGGGGTTCGGGGTCAACGCCTCGTCGTACGCGCAGGGACCGAACTGGGCGCAGATCCCCGCCGTCGCCGCGGGGAACGTCACGGGGATCGACGTGACGCTGATGACCGAGGTCGATCCGGCCATGGTGCTCGCGCTCCCGACCTTCGAGCACATCCTCTATCCCACCCTGGTCGCGGGCTAGCTCCGGACCGGACCCGGCGAGGGCTACGGGTCCGCGGCGAGACCGAACGGCATGGTCGCGCGATATCCCCGTTCGGCGATCGGCCGGACGATCCTCCTGTTCGTCGGCCTCGCGACCCTGACCGTCCTCTCGGCGCTCCTCGGCGATGTGCGGATCCCGATCCGCATCGTGCTCGGGACGCTCGCCGCTCACGTGTTCGGGCCCGCGTGGCCGTGGAGCCCGTGCGCCGGGGTCCCGATCTCGCCCGTCGAGTGCCGCGTCTACCAGACGATCGTCTGGTCGAACTACGTGCCCCAGGTGCTCCTCGGCGTCCTCGTGGGCGCGGCGCTCGGGATGTCGGGCGCGGCCCTCCAGGGGACGTTCCGCAACCCGCTCGCCGATCCGTACCTCCTCGGGCTCTCGTCGGGAGCCGCCTTCGGGGCCGCGCTGATCTTCGTCTTCCACGTCGGCCTCGCGAGCGCCGAGCTCACGCTCCCGCTCTTCGCGTTCGCGGGCTCGCTCCTCAGCGGCGGGATCGTGCTCGTGGCCGCGCGGAGCTCCCGCAGCTCGGTGACGACCCTCCTCCTCACCGGGGTCGCGATGAGCTCGTTCTTCTCGGCGCTCCTCGTCCTCACGCTCCTCTACAACCCGAACGGGAACCTCCAGGTGAGCTTCTGGCTCCTCGGCGGGCTCGAGGGGGCCACCTGGACGCAGGTCGGGATCGTCTTCGCCGGCGTGTTGATCCCCGGATCGATCCTCGCGCTCTACGGTCGGTCCCTGAACGTGCTCCAGCTCGGTCCCGAGGTCGCGCAGAGCCTCGGGGTCGACGCGCGGGCGACGCGCATCCGGATCCTCCTGCTCGCCTCGATCGCCACGTCCGTCGCGGTCGCCTTCGCCGGGGTGATCGGGTTCGTCGGCCTCGTCGCGCCCCACGTCGTGCGGCGGATCGCGGGCTTCGACTACCGGATCGTCCTCACGGGAGCGGCGATCGTGGGGGCCACGTTCGTGCTCGGGGCCCGGGACCTCGCCCTCATCGTGTTCCCCGGGATCGAGGTGCCGGTCGGCGTGCCGATGTCGTTCGCCGGCGCGCTGTTCTTCCTGTACCTGCTCTACCGGCGGCCCGCGCGCTCGGGGGAAGGGGGTCCGTGGTGACCGACCCGGTGGCGAGCGTCGCGGTCGACCGGGTGAGCGTCGCGTTCGGCGAGCGGTACGCCGTCCGCGACGTCTCGCTCGCGGTGCGTCCGGGGGAGTTCGTCGCCCTGACCGGCCCGAACGGCGCCGGGAAGACGACGCTCCTGCGCGCGATCCTCGGTCTCCTGTCGGTGCGGGCGGGGGAGATCCGGATCCGGGGGACCCCGATCGGCGAGCTCGACGTCCGCGAGCGGGCGCTCCGGATGGCCTGGCTGCCCCAGGAGGAGCGACCCCAGGACAACGTCCGGCTGCTCGACTACGTGCTGTTCGGTCGCTTCGCCCACGTGCCGCCGTTCTACTCGGAGAACGCCGACGACTACACGCGAGCGCGGGATGCCCTGCGCTCGGTCGGGCTCTGGGACCGACGGGACTCGGGGATCTGGGAGGTGAGCGGCGGCGAGCGGCAGCGCGTGCTGCTCGCCCGGGCCCTCGCGCAGGACGCGCCGATCCTCCTCCTGGACGAACCGACGGCCCACCTCGACATCGCCTCGCAGCTCGAGCTGATCGACCGGCTCGTCGGCCTCTGTCGGGAGGGCCCCCGCTGCGTCATCGCCGCCCTGCACGACCTCAACCTCGCCGCGCGGTACGCGGATCGCGTCGTGGTCCTCTCCCGGGGCCGCCTCGTCCAGGACGGCCCACCCCCGGAGGTGCTGTCGGGCGCCCTCCTCCGGGAAGTCTGGGAGATCGACGCGGAGCTTCGACGGGACCCACGCTCGGGCCTTCCGTACCTCATCCCGATCCTGCCGCGCCAGGCGCTCGAGCACCGGCCGGGGGAACGCCGGCCCGGTCCCGTGCACGTCGTGGGCGGGGGCGGCTCCGCGGCGGACCTCCTCCGCACGCTCGGGACCCAGGGCTTCCGCGTCTCGACCGGCGTCCTACCGCTCTTCGACACCGATAGCGAGACCGCCGCGGAGCTCGGCCTGCCCGCCGCGCTCGAGGTGCCGTTCGCCCCTCTCGGATCGGAGGCGCGGGCCGAGAACGGCCGCCTGCTCTCGGCGGCCGCGGCGATCGTCGTGGCCCCGTTCGCGGTCGGGCCCGCGAACCTCGCGAACCTCGAGGACCTCCGGACGTACGTGGCCGGTCGGCCGACCTTCCTCCTCCACCCGGAGTCGCTCGCGAAGCGCGACTTCACGGGCGGCCGGGCCGTCGCGATCCAACAGGAGCTCCTCGCGCTCGGAGCCCGCCCCGTCGCCTCCGAGGCCGAGCTCCTCGATCAGCTGCGCGGCGCGCTCTCGCGACCGGCGACCGCCCCCGGGGGCTGGTGACTCGCCCCTCAGGCCCGGGCCGCCCCGAGGTGCTCGACCCGCAACGGCACCTTCGGGGGTCCGGCGAGCGAGGCGAGGACCCGCGGCAGGTCCTCGTCGCGCACGACGAGGCGCACATCGAGCCCCACCGCGACCGCTTCGATCGAGGCGGCGGCGATCCCGAACCGGAGCACGGGTCGCGTCGTGGCGCGCGAGGCCAGGTGGAACGCCTCGAGGCCGGCCGCGGCGACGATCGCGGTCGGCGCGCGGCGGAGCCGGCCCGCGAGGCGCCGCGCCGTCGTCGGATCGTCGATCTGCTCGGCCGAGATCGCGAGCAGCCGGAGCTGGCCGGGACGGATCGGGACGATCCCCTCGAGCG
>JASHYU010000253.1 GCA_030042855.1 Thermoplasmata archaeon | reverse complement strand
TCGTGATCGCCGAGGGCCTCTGCCAGAAGGCCGCGAAGGTGCGAAAGATCGTCGAGAACCTTGGGATCGACGGCTGGGAGTTCCTCGCCGAGATCGGCCACGGCGCGGTCGACGAGGAGGAGACGCGCACGCCGAAGTACCTCCAGGACTCGGTCGGCGGTCGGCCCGTGCTCGCCCACCCGAACCACCCGGGCGGGTTCCGGCTCGTCTACGGGCGCGCCCGGACGACGGGGCTCGCCGCGTGCGCGATCAACCCGGCGGCGATGGTGATCCTCCAGCACTTCGTGGCGATCGGCACGCAGGTCAAGCTCGAGTATCCCGGGAAGGCGACCGCGATGGCGGTCTGCGACTCGATCGACGGGCCGATCGTCGAGCTGGACGACGGCACCGTGACGGCCGCCCACGACGTCCCGCGGGCGGAGGAGCTCCGGCCCCGCGTGACGCGGATCCTCGACCTCGGCGAGCTGCTGGTCTCGTTCGGCGAGTTCGTCGAGAACAACCGTCCGCTCGTGCCCGGCGCGTACTCCCTCGATCGGCACCTCGAGGAGCTGCGCGCCGCCGGGGTCGACCCGGTCGCCGGGGCCTCGGTCGCGACGTACGACGGGGCCGTCGCGCTCGCGCGCGAGCGCTCCGTGCCGCTCCACCCCCGCTGGCTGCTCTTCTGGCACGACCTCACGACGGCCGAGATCCGGGCGCTCTCCGAGTTCGTCGAGCGGTCCGGTAGCTGGCGGGACGGCGCGCTCGAGCTGCCGCGGGACCCGTCCTGGCACGAGCCGCTCGCCCGGCTCGGATTCCTGTCGTTCCCGCTCGAAGCGGACCGGCTCCGGGGGGAGCCCGACCCCAGCGCGGCGCTCGTGGGGGGCCTCGGGCTCTCGGTGGAGGGCCCGCTCCTCCTCCGACGTGTGCCGCTCGACCCCACCGGGACCGATCCCCTCGACTACGTGGGCCGGCTCGCCGGCGCGCCGGTCCGGGCGCGGGCCCCGTCCCGGGTCGGGGGGCGCGTCGGCCGCCCCGAGAAGGCGTACCAGCGGACGATGCAGCCGAACGTCCACGCGCTCTTCCCCGTGGGAACGGCCGGAGGGGCGAGCCGGTCGGTGCCCGAAGCGGCCCGGAACACGCTCCGCGAGGGCACGAAGGTCGACCTCGGGGTCCGGAGCTGTCCGGCCTGCGCTCGGACCACGGTCTGGACCCGGTGCCCCTGCGGAGCCCACACCGAGCCGACGGGCCGCGTCATCTCCGAGACGCTGCCGATCGCCCCCCTCTGGAGCGAGGCGCTCTCGCGCCTGCATCTCGGCAAGGTGCCTGTCGTCAAGGGGGTCAAGGGGCTCACGTCGCCGGGGAAGGTCCCCGAGGCGCTCGAGAAGGGGATCCTCCGGGCGACCCACGCGATCTCGGTCTATCAGGACGGGACGGCCCGGTTCGACCTCACCGATCTCCCGCTCACGCACTTCCGCCCGGCGGAGATCGGGATCGACCTCGCGACGCTCGCCCGGCTCGGCTACACCGCGGACTGGACCGGCGCCCCGATCACGGACGCGGAGCAGCTCATCGAGCTCGCGCCCCAGGACCTGATCGTCGCGCGCTCGTGCGGGACGTACCTCACCCGCCTCGCCCAGTTCGTGGATGACGAGCTCGTCCGCCTCTACAATCTCGAGCCGTTCTACCGGGCCACCCGAGCCGAGGACCTCGTGGGTCAGATCGTCACGGCCCTCGCGCCCCACACCTCGGGTGCGGTGGCGGGCCGCCTCCTCGGGTTCACCGATGCCGAGGCGTGCTTCGCGCACCCGGTGTTCCACGCGGCGAAGCGCCGGAACTGCGACGGCGACGAGGACTCCGTCACGCTCCTCCTCGATGCGCTCCTCAACTTCTCGCGGGCCTACCTGCCCGAGAGCCGGGGCGCGCTCATGGACAAGCCGCTCGTCCTGACGACGCGGATCGATCCGACCGAGGTCGACAAGGAGGCGCACAACCTCGACGTCGGGGCGCACTACCCCCTCGCGCTCTACCGCGCCGCCGACGCGCGGCGTCCGGCGAAGGAGGTCGACGCGCTGCTCGACAAGGTCGGTCGGCGCCTGGGGACCCCCGACGCGCTCTGCGCGTACCGGTTCACGCATGACACCCGCCGCATCGCGGGCGGTCCGGTCCGCTCGGCGTACCGCGAGAGCCGCACGATGGCCGAGATGGTCGAGCGCTCGACGGTGCTGGCGGCGGAGATCCGCGCGGTCGACGTCGCCGAGGCGGTGACGCTCGTCCTCAACGCCCACTTCCTCCCGGACGTCATGGGGAACCTGAAGAGCTACGCGACCCAGAAGTTCCGCTGCAAGGACTGCGGCACGGCGTACCGTCGGCCCCCGCTCTCGGGCCGGTGCGTCGCCGAACGGGCCGGCGGGGCCCGGTGCGACGGCGAGCTCCTCTCGACGGTCTACGAGGCCTCCGTCCGCAAGTACCTCCCGCTCTCCCAGCGCCTCGCCGGGATCGACGGGATCACGCCCTACGTCCGCCAGCGGATCGAGCTGCTCGCGGACTCGGTCGCGACGCTCTTCCCCGGCGCGAGCTCCCAGACGACCCTCGACCGGTTCCGCCCCGCGTCGGCCGGTCCCCGCGGTCCGTGAACCGCCCCTTCGGAACGGCCAAATAGCGACGAACGCGTCCGGCCGGCGGTCGGGCTTGTGGGGTAGTCTGGACTATCCTGTTGGCCTTCGAAGCCAACGACCTGGGTTCGAAATCGCGCGGGCGCGCGCGACGGAACTCCCAGCAAGCCCGTCCCGGGCCGTCTA
>JASHYU010000252.1 GCA_030042855.1 Thermoplasmata archaeon | reverse complement strand
CGAGGGCGGCATCGCCCCGAGCCCGCCCGAGACGATGTTGATGCGGTCCCCCGGTCGGAACGGGTCGGCGGCGATCAGGAGCAGGCCCGCGAACAGGTTCGCGAGCACCGTCTGCGCCGCGAGCCCGAGGACGATCCCGGCGAGGGCACTGCCGAGGAAGATAGACTCGATCGAGACGCCCGCGAGGCCGAAGAGCGCGAGGACGGCTCCCCCGGCGACGAGCAGGTTGATGAAGATGCGAACGACCGCGGTACGCGAATACTGCCCCCGCCGGCGCATGAGCGAGGTCGCCGCCCCGCTCATCGCGCGGGCGAGAAGATAGGCGACCAGCACGATCGCGCCGGCCTCAAGGAACAGGACGACCGGACCGGCGAGGCCCCACACGACGAGCAGGTGGCGATTGATGAGAACGAACAGCCCGTAGAGGAGGATTCCGACGGCCAGCGCGATCGCGAGGTCGCGCACGAGGATCGAGAGCGGCCGGCCCGGCCCCGCCGATGCCATCGTCGGAGGCAGGACCCCGAACGGATAGCAGTTTTCACGGACGGAGCCAGCGAGTAAACAGTATTCTTATACGCCATAGTAATGCAGTGACCGATGAACGGGCCGGCCCGACCCGAGGTCCTCGCGAACGACTGGGTCCCGCCGGTCGCGTTCGGTCGGCAACACGAGGTCGACGAGGTCGTCCGCCGGCTCGACCCGCCCGTCCCGCGCGCCCGGCCTCCCTGGATCGTGGGCGTCGCGGGACCGAGCGGATCGGGAACCTCCGCGGTCGCCCGTCGGGCGGCCCGCGAGCTCGTCGACCGGTTGCGGGCCGCCTCCGGGGACCCGGTGCCTCGGAGCTGGTCGGTGCGCGTCGGACCGCTGCGGGGGACCCACGGCGTCGCGACGAGCCTCCTCCAGCTGCTCGACGAGGGATTCGACGGTCGCGGCTTCCCCATCGCGGAGATCCTCGCGGGGTTCCTGCGCCGGCTCCGGCGCGACGGCCGGCCGACCGTGCTCGTCCTGGACGACGTCCGCGGCTCGGAGCCCGAGATCGCCCCGATCGTCCGGGCGTTCGGCAATCCGGATCGGTTCTTACCCGAGGGCGAGTCGGGACTTCCGCCGCTCTGGACGATCCTCGCCGGGACCGCGGAGGGGCTCGAGCTGCTCGAGCGGCGCCTCGGGGGGCGTTACCCGCTCGGACCGTTCGTCCGGCTGGGGCCGTACGACGCCGGGACCCTCGCGCGGCTCGTCACGGACCGCGCCGAGCGGGCCCTCGGTCGTCCAGCGCCCCTCGGGCTCGCGGCCCGCATCGTCGCTCGCACGCTCGAAGAGGGCGGCGGCGCGCGCCGCGCGATCGATCTCCTGCGTCGCGATCTGCTGCGCCGCTCGCTCGCCGGCTGGGAGCGGCCCGGTCCGGAGCCGGCCCCCGGCCACGTGACGATCGAACCGCGCGTGGTGCGGGCGATCGGCGGCGCGTCCCACGGGATCGCCGCGCCGCTCGGCGATGTCCGTCGCTGGGAGGCGGACCTCGCGCGGGCCCAGGGCGTCCGACCCTTACCCACGACCACGCTCTGGCGCAGGATCATCCGGCTCGAACGCGCCGGCTACGTCCGGCGCGAGATCCGGACCGGCGGCAACGGCGGGACCCGCTCGCTCGTCCGGGTGCTCACGCCGATCGAGGAGTGGCTCACGGTCCCGTTCCCTCGGGAAAGTCCTCGAGCCGACGGGCCGTGGGCCGCGCCGGGTGCCTCGGAGACACCGGCGGATCCGGCGACTCCGCTCGGGGCTCGTCCCGGCTGGGCGGGCGCTCCGGACGGCCTCGGATCTGGCTGACGACCATCTCGGCGAGCTTCCGCGAGCGCAGGGCCTGCTCGATGCGATCGATCGGCGCCTGCCGCAGCGACTCGCGATCCGGGAACCCGGCCCGGAACAGCATGCGCGCCCGGACCCGTCCGATCCCGCGGAGCCGGACCAGGTCGAGGAGCTCTTCGCGGACGCCGTACCGGACGCGCAACGACAGGTCGTCGATCGGGCGGCCGAGCCGCCGCTGGAAGGTGGCGGCGAGCCGTCGCGCCCCGAAGAGGAGCCACTCGGCATCCTCGACCTTCGTGCGGAGGTCGCCCGCGCCGATCCCGTACCGCTGGGTCAGCTCGAGGATCGGGACCTCGTCCGTCCAGGCCTCGAGCACGCTCGCGGTCTTCAGCGTCGCGAGGAAGACCTCAAAGTCGAGGTCGAGCGGCGGCGACTCCGGCTTCACGAGGAGCTCCTCGGCCTCGTCGGTGTACCGGGTCAACAGGTCGGCCTCCTCGCCGCCCCGCAGGAAGAGCGGGGGAAGGTCCGGGGTGGCCGAGATCGCGGCGAGCAGGGGGAACGTCCCCACGCCGATCGGCGCGCGGTCGAGCACGTCGCGCAGCACGATCGCGCTCATCGGGTCGAGGTAGAGCTCGCTCGTGAGGTGCCCGAAGCGCGTCGCCCGAAGGCCCGGGCCCGGCTCGAGGAGCTCGTTGGTCTCGAGGAATGCGCGGACCCCGCCGATCTTCGACTCGAGCTCGTCGAGCGGGAGCGTGTGTCCGTAGAACGTCGCGGCGAAGAACCGGCGCAGGTCCTCAGTCCCGTGCACGGCGCCGCTCGCGACCAGCGCGAGCAGGTGCATGCGCAGCGCCGGCTCGGCCGCGAGCCGGCTCGCGACGGGCTCGGGGGGGGCGGACAGGTACCGGTCGAGCAGGCGGTCCTCGTCCTCGGGAGTCCGCGCGAGGAGGAGCGCCTCGCCGACGGGGTCGTAGCGGGGACGGCCCGCGCGACCCAGCATCTGGTGGATCTCGAGGGCCGGGATCGGGGCCTGCACGCCGAGGTGGGTGTCGTACCGGCTCGTGTCGCGCACGATCACCCGGCGCGCCGGGAGGTTGATCCCCGCCGCGAGCGTGGGCGTCGCGACGAGCACCTTGAGGGCGCGGTCGCGGAACGCGCGCTCAACCACGCGGCGCTCGGGGTTGGTCAAGGAGGCGTTGTGGAACGCGACGCCGTGGGGGAGGAGCCCGCTCAGGCGGCGGACGCCCTCCGTCTCTTCGTCCGAGATCGCCGCGAGCTCGGCGGTCGCGACCTCGGCCCGCGCCCGCTCCTCGTCCGTGAGCAAGCGTCGGACGGTCGGGATGAGCGCTTCGGCGAGCTGCTCGCTGGCCCGGCGGCTGTTCACGAAGACGAGCGACTGTCCGCCCTCCGTCACGACCGTCCGGACGAGCCGCGGCACCGCCTCGCCCGGCGGGGGGATCTCCCGCGTGGTGAGGTCGGTGAAGAGGATGCGGCCGTCCGAATAGACGCCCAGCTTGAGCGGCACCGGGCGGAAGGTGCTCGCGATGTGCCGGGCCCCGAGCCAGTCCGCGAGCTCCTCCGAGTTGCCGATCGTGGCCGACAGCGCGACGACCTGGAGGTCCGGGTAGCGCTGGCGCAGGCGGGTCAGGCTGACCTCGAGCGTCGGGCCCCGGTCGGGGTCGCGCATCAGGTGGATCTCGTCGGCGACCACCACGCCGAGGCGATCGAGCCACGGACTGCCCCGGCGCAGGAGGCCGTCCGCCTTCTCGCTCGTCGCCACGAGGATGTCAAGCCGATCGAGCCGGTCCGCCGGCAGATCGAAGTCGCCGATCGAGAGGCCGACCTTGATCCCGAGCTCCTCGAACTTCTCGAGCTCCTCGGCCTTCTCGTACGCGAGCGCCCGCAACGGCACGAGGTAGAGTCCGGTGCGGCCCGCGCGCGCCGCGCGGAGGAGGGCGAGGTACGCGATCAGCGACTTGCCGCTCGCCGTCGGACAGGCCAGGAGGAGATTCTCCCCGGCGAGCACGGGGCCGAGGGCGACCGCCTGGGGCGGGTACAGGCTCGCGATGCCGTCCCGCTCGAGGATGCGTCGCAGATCCGCGTCGAGCGCCGTCGCGCCGAGGGGCACCGGTTCCTTCGGCTCGTCCGGGGCCGGGGCGACCGGGGACCCGCGCAGCGCGCGACGCGGCACGTCGCGTCCGAGCCCGGGCGGAGGCTATAGATTTGCTCCGTCTGCGGCGCCGAGGAGCTCCCGGGCGAGGATGAGCTCCTGGATCTCGGTCGTGCCTTCCACGATCGGGAAGACGCGGGCGTCCCGCCAGAGCCGTCCCGCCGTGGCGCGGGCCCGTCCCCCGTCGGGTCCCGCGACGTCGACCCCGGCCGAGGCGATCGAGACCGCCGCCCGGGAGGCCACGAGCTTCGCGACCGACGCCTCCGCGACGAACGGCTCTCCGGCGTCCCGGCGCGCGGCCGCCCGGTCGACCAGGGCCCGCGCCGCCGAGAGCTCGGCGAACGAGCGGGCGAGCAGCGTCCGCTTCCAGGGCTCGTCCTCCGCCCGCACCGTCCGGACCATCTCGTCGAAGGCCGCCTGCGCCACCCCGAGGGCGCAGCTCGCGATCCCGACCCGGCCCCCGGTCAGGGCCCCGAGGGCGAGGCGCAGTCCCTCGCCTTCCGGTCCGAGGAGCGCCTCGGGCGGGAGCCGCACTTCGTGGAGGACGAGTTCGGTCGTCTCGCTCCCCCGCAGGCCGAGCTTGTCGAACCGTTGCGCGACCGAGAATCCGGGCGTATCGGTCGGCACGAGGAACGCGGAGATGCCCCGGTGGCCGAGGGCGGGGTCCCGCGTCGCGAAGAGGAGGACCACTCCCGCGCTCACGCCGCTCGACGTGAACATCTTCGTGCCCTCGAGGAGGAACCCGGGGTCGCGGGGCACGTAGCGGGTCGCGATCCGCGCGCTGTCCGAACCGGCCCCGGGCTCGGTGAGCCCGAACGCGCCGACGATCTCGCCTCGCGCGAGGCGGCGGAGGAACCGCTCCTTCTGCGCTTCCGTCCCCCAGTTCAGGACCGGCACGGCACAGACCGAGAGGTGGACGGCCACGAGCACCGCCACCGCCGAGCTCGCCCGGGCGAGCTCTTCAAGGACCGCGGAGGTCGCTCGCGTGTCGCCTCCGCGGCCGTCCCACTCGTTCGGGATCCCGAGCCCGAGAAACCCGGCCTCGGCGAGCGCACGTACGAGCGGATCGGGCACCCGATCGTCGCGATCGATCTCCGTCGCCAGGGGGAGCACCCTTTCCTCGGCGAACCGTCGCGCGCGCTCCCGCCAGACGGTCGCGTCCGCGGGCGCGCGCGTGGCCATGGCGGGCGGAGCTCGCCCAACCCTTAAGGAATCGTGGTCGGTCCTTCCGTCGATCGGAAGGAGAAGCGGATGACCTCGCTGCCGACGCCGAAGGACCGGTTCACCGCACTCGATACGCTCGCCGTCGTGCGCGAGCTCCGCAGCCTCGGGCCGGCGCACCTCGACAAGGTGTTCGACCTGCCGGCCGGAGGGTGGGCGATCGTCCTGCGGGCGGCCGGGACCGGACGCCGCGAGCTCGTCTTCGTTCCCGGCCGGTACGCCGCGCTGCTTCCCGACGGCCCGCCGCACGCGGCGGAGCTCTCACCGCTCTCGAAGGAGCTACGCCGTCTGCTCACCGGTGCGACGCTGCGCAGCGTGGCCGAGCCGCGGGGCGAGCGGATCCTCCAGCTCGCGTGGGGCCGCGCCGCCGAGCCCGCCGAGATCGTCCTCGTGCTCGAGATCTTCGGGACCGGAAACCTCCTGGTCGTGCGCGAGGGAAAGATCCTCGCGGTGGCCCGGCCCCGCCGATGGGCCCACCGGACGGTCCGCCCGGGATCCGAGTACGTCCCCCCGCCCGTGCGGTCGGATCCGTGGACGCTCGAGACCGCGGAGATCGCCGTCGAGCTCGAACGCTCCCGGACCGACCTCGCGAGCACGCTCGCCGCTCGTCTCGCCTTGGGCGGTCCGATCGCCGAGGAGCTGATCGCCCGCCTGGGGTGGAATCCCTCCGAAGCGGCCGCCCCACGATCGGGCGAGCTCGCCCCGCGCTTGCACGCGGAACTCGCCCGACTGGTGGCGGAGGTCGGGGACCGGCCCACCGGATACCTCTATCTCCACGAGGGCGCCCCCGTGGACGCGACCGCCTACCGGTCCGTCCGGTGGCGCGACGTGGCCGGGGCGGGCGAGGCGGAT
>JASHYU010000251.1 GCA_030042855.1 Thermoplasmata archaeon | reverse complement strand
GAGGTTCGCGATCGCCTCGCGCCGCGCCCACAATCGGCAGAACTCGAGGACGAACTCCCGTTCGGGGAGCGCCTTGAGCCGGGCGACCTCGGCCTCCGGGAACTGGGCCTCGGCGATCCGGACGAGCTCGTCGATCGGTCGGACGACCTCGAGCCCGACCCCGACGTCCCGGCCGACCGCGAGTCCCAGGACCAGCGCCCGATCCGAGCGCGAGAGACCGAACCGGATCCGCCGGGCCGCCTCCGCCGGCAGGGGATCGGGGGCCAGCTCGGGGCGTCCCGAGTCGCCTTCCACGAACCGGAGCGACTCCGGCGGCAGGCCCGTGACCCGACCCATCACGTCGCGCATGAACAGGCAGGAGGCGAGGAACCGGTGGCGCTCCTCGGGTTCGGCGCACCGGCGGGCCCGTTCGCGCTCGTCGAGCGAGAGGAGCTCCACGCGAGCGCCGACGAGGATCTCATCGAGATCCCCGATCCAGAGCTGGGCCCGAGCGAGGTCCTCGGGTGGCTCCCCGGGGTTCGTGTGCACGGCCACGTCGGACGGCCGCTCTCTCCACTCCACCGTCGACCTCCGCGGGATCGCCCTTACCGGGACCGCTCCGCCTCCGGGGTCCCCGCGCTGCGCCGGCCCACGGGCTCGTGACCCATTCTGGGCCCGTCGCCGCGCTCGATCGGGGCGCGCACGACCGGGAACGTTCGAAGTCTCCGTACTTGAACATGCGGGCCGACAGGCCTCGCGTGCAGCCCTCGGCGCGCCCCCCGCGCGTCGGGGGGCGACCCCCTCCCCTAGGTGGGGGCGCTCGCCGGCGCAGACACGGCCGTGATCCGGGGCCCCAGGACGCTTGCCGGTTCGGGGATCCGACGCGGCACCTCGAGGATCCGCTGGATGTACGCCTCGTCAAAGATCTCCGTGAGCGGTCGGGAACGGCCGTCGGCGAACACCCGGTCGGCGTGCCACTTGGCTCCGAACTGCACGAGCGTCATGAGGACGGGCAGGACGTCGCGTCCCTTCCGGGTGAGCTCCCAGCGCACGAACTTCGGCTCGTGCTCGGCGCGGCGGATGAACCCCTCGCGCTCCAGCTCGTGGAGCCGAATCGAGAGCGCCCGCTTCGAAAGCCCCGGGGTCGCCCGGAGGATCTCGTTGAACCGCTGGGCCCGGAAGAGACCGATGTCGCGGAGGACGAGCATGGCCCATTTCCGACCCAGCACCCCCAGGCTCGCCTCGACCGGGCAGCGCTCGAAATCAACCTTGAAGCGCACCCGTCGCGGCGTCCCATGTCGCTCGGTCATCCGTGTCCTACTTTCCAACCCCCACCGGTTCATATCGATTTACGAAGTTGGACCCGCCGGTAGGGGAGGGCCGATGGCTTCAAGGACGGTCGTCGGGTCCGCTCCGAAGGCGGAGGGGAACGAACCTTCCGGTCGGCCGGTCGCCGTGCTCCGGGACGGCCCCGAGAGTTCTATATCCCGAGCGAGGCTCGCGTCGTTCGGACTCGGGTCCCGGGTCCGTCCACCGGCACCGACCGGTGAGGAATCGACCCCCGATGAGGAACGCGTGCTACGGCAATCGCGGCCCGGCCGATCTCGGGAGGGGTGGCCCGTGACCGGGCGCGCGCCGGCCCGGCGCTCGCTCGAGCCGAGTCTCGACGTGCATCTCGATAGCTGGCTCCGCGAGTTCGGTCCCCGGCAGCGGGAGGAGATCGCCGCCGACACGGTCGAGCACCTGCTGGACGCGCTCGAGCACCGGTATCCTCGGCTCCGGCACAAGCTCCGCGACGAGACCGGCCGGCTGCGCCGGTACGTCCGCGTGTTCGTCGACGGCGAGGACGTCAGCGGAACGACCGGAGTCGGGACGCCCTTGGCCGGAGCTCGGACGATCGATATCCTCCATTCCATCGCGGGAGGCTGAGCGTTCGAAGTATGGACGGCCGGATCCGGGTCCTCGTGGGCACGCGCAAGGGAACGTACATCGTGGCCGGCGATTCGCGCCGCCGCCGGTGGACCGTCGGTCCCGTAGCGCACGAGGGCAGCGAGATCTATCACGTGGTCGCCGATCCCCGTCGCCCGGGCGACCTCTACGCGGCCGTGAACAGCGACTTCTGGGGGCCGATGGTCCAACGATCGAGCAACTGGGGCAAGACCTGGAAGGAAGTCACCACGCCGCTCACGCCCGGCGGGAAGGACCGGAAACCCGGATTCAACGACGACGATCCGCTCTCGCCGGTCAAGCGACCGCTCCGGAACCTCTGGCACATCGAACCCGGGCCCTCCGCCGAACCCGAGACCCTGTACCTCGGGGCCGATCCGCACTTGCTCTTTCGCACCCGCGACCGCGGGGCGACGTGGGATCCCATCGACGGCATCAACCGGCACCCGGACCGCGGCGCGTGGTCGCCGGGGGCCGGGGGCCACTGTCTCCACACGATCCTCCTCGATCCGCGGGACGCCCGCCGGATGTACATCGGCATGTCGGCGGTGGGCACGTTCCGGACCGAGGACGGTGGCCGGAGCTGGACGCCCCGGAACAAGGGCGTCCTGACCCCGTTCCTGCCCGAGAAGTATCCCGAGACGGGCCAGTGCGTCCACCACGTCGCGATCGATCCCGCGGACCCGGACACGTTCTACCGGCAGGACCACGCCGGCATGTACGTCTCGCACGACCGGATGGACCGCTGGACCCGCATCGGGCGACCGCTCGGCGACGATTTCGGATTCTGCGTCGCCGCGGCGCGGGCCGCGCCGGGGCGGGCGTACTTCGTCCGGCTCGATGGGCGGGCTCGGGTCACCGGCGAGGGGCACTTCCAGGTGCACGAATGGGACGACGCGACCCGCCGGTGGCGGGCGCTGCTCCGGCCGGGCGCCTTCCCCGGCCACTTCGGCGTCCAGCGCGAGGGGATCGCCACGGATGACCTCGACCCGCCCGGCATCTACGTCGGGACGACGACCGGACATCTGTTCGTCAGTCCGAACGCCGGGCGGTCCTGGCAGTTGGTGCCGTTCTCCTTCCCCGGGATCCACACGGTGAGCGTCGCGAGCCCGGCAGCGAAGTGAGCCCCGGAGCCGCGCGGGCCCCCCGATCGTACGGCGAGCCCCGGGTTCAGCGCTCGTCCGGGGGCCCCACGTAGCTCGGGTAGTGGGGGCTCCACTGCGCACCGGCCACGCGTTCGCGCCGTCGCTCCGGGTCCGTCCGGGGCGCGAGTCCGGACCGCTCGGCCTCCTCCGCGACCGCGAGGGCCACCTCGATCGCGACGCGGCGTACGTCGGGGAGGGGCGGCAGGAGGGGCGCGGACGGATCGGCCGACGCCGGGGAGAGCTGGGCGAGTCGACGGGCGGCCGCGAGGAACATCGCTTCGGTCACCCGCCGGGCCCGGGCCACCATGACCCCGAGACCGACCGACGGGAAGACGTAGGCGTTGTTGCACTGGGTGACCGCGAAGGTTCGGTCGCCGAACCGCACGGGCGCGAACGGGGAACCGGTCGCGATGAGGGCTCGCCCGTCCGTCCACTCGAGGAGGTCCTTCGGGGCGGCCTCGCTGCGAGAGGTCGGGTTCGACAGCGCGAGGATGAGCGGCCGATCGGTCGCGCGCGCCATCTCCCGCACGAGGGGCTCGGTGAACGCCCCTCCGACCGTCGAGAGACCGACCAGGACGGTGGGTCGAACGGCCCGGACGACCTCGAGGAGGTCGACCCGGTCGGGAGCGGACGCCGTCCAGCCGGCGACGCGGTCCCAGGGAGGCGCGTAACGCGACTGCTCCGGCTTCAGGTCCCCGCGCTGCGCATGTACCAGCCCCCCGCGGTTCACGAGGTGGAAGCGGCGTGCGGCCTCCGTGGGGGCCGCTCCCTCCTCGACCATGGCCGTATGCATGAGGTCCGCGACGCCGACCGCCGCCGTGCCGGCGCCGAAGAACACGACGCGCTGGTCGCGGAGCCGCTGGCGCACGACCCCGAGCGCGGAGAGGACCGTTGCGAGGACGATCGCGGCGGTGCCCTGGATGTCGTCGTTGAACGTGAGCAGGCGGTCCCGGTACCGCTCGAGGATGGGGCGGGCGTGCGCGACCCCGAAGTCCTCCCACTGCAGGAGGGTGCCGGGCAGCTCGGCCTCGAAGGCCCGGACGAACTCGTCCACGAACGCGTCGTACTCGCCCCCGACGATCCGTTCATGTCGCCAGCCCAGGTACTCCGGGTCGCGCAGTCGATCGGCGTTGTTCGTGCCGACGTCGAGGACGATGGGCAACGTTCGCTCCGGGGGGATCCCGCCGATCAGAGTGTAGAGCGACAACTTGCCGATCGGGATGCCCAGGCCCCCGACGCCCTGATCCCCGATGCCGAGGATCCGCTCTCCGTCGGTGACGACCGCGACGTCGACGTCGGGATTGGGGCGGTGCGCGAGCAGTTCGCGGATCGAGCCCCGGAGAGGGTAGGGAACGAACAACCCGCGCGGACGGCGGTAGACGTGACTGAACTCCTGGCAACCGAGGCCCACCACCGGGGTGTAGACGACCGGGATCATCTCCTCGAGATGGTCCAACAGGAGGCGGTAGAACAGCACCTCGTTGGTGTCCTGGAGCGCCCGGAGGTAGATGTACCGCTCGAGGTCGTCGGTCTTGTGGCCGTACGCCTCGTACGCTCGGACCACCTGCTCGTCCAGCGACTCGACCTGGGGGGGAAGGAGACCATCGAGCTCGAGGGCGACGCGTTCCTCCGGCGTGAACGCGGTGCCCTTGTTCCACAGCGGCGAATCGAGGAGGTCCATCCCCCGGAGATGGGGGAGCGGTGGAGCGGTCGACGGCGACGTCGGACGGGGGACCGGGGCGGTGGACATGAGGGCGCCTCCGAACCCCGCGATGCGCGGGCCGGGAATATACGGATGGTCAATCCGAATTGACGGGGCGGAGAGGGATCCCCGTCGCGTCCCCGTGCCCGGTAGGTCGGGCGTCCGCGGACCCCGCGGGCGACCGCCGGCGGTGTCGGAAGGAGGCCCGACGGGGGTCGACCCTCCGGGGTGCGGTGGTGGCGGGACCCTCACCCGGCTCGACGGAGTCAAATACCCGGACTCGGTCGAAAAGACGGTTACCATGACCGAGGAGGGAGAGCATGCTGGCGGATCAGATCGTCCGAGCCCACCGCGCGGCGGACTCACTCTTCGGGGGACCCGGCGTTAGGGAGTTCGCGGCTCGCGAGTTCCCGCGCGAGGACCCGGTTTGGGTCGCCACTTGGGTGAACGGCGCCCGTGCTCCGGCACGGCCCCGATCGTCCAAGGGGCGATTCGGGCGGGTCGTGGGCTCCCCGGAAGAGCGAGCGTCGGACTCGGAACCATCCTCCGACCCGGCTCCCGCGTAAGCGGGAATCCCGCGGCGCCCGATCCCCGGTCCCGAACCGGGGTGGGGATCGGGCCAACCTTTTCCCCCGGTTACCTCGCCGCCGACCTACGGAACCCGCCGGTCGCCCCGGGATCCCAGAGGACGGGATTTAACTGTGCGGCCGGAATCCTCGACCGGAGTCCCGGCCCGTGACGCACGGAGGGCCATCGCCTCGACGTACGACCGGCTTTCTCGCCGGGGTCGGCGTCGGGACGTGCGCCCTCGTGATGCTGCTCAGTTCGCTGTTTCCCGGCCCGATCGGTAACTCGGGAGGCGTAGGAACGCTCTCCACGAGCCCGTCGGAGGGCGCCGCCGCGTCGCAGGGAAGCACGCTACTCTCGGCGGCGGCCGCGTCGCTCGCGCAGGGCGCGGGACCGGCCGACGGCGCCTCGCTCCAGTGCACGGACGCTTCCGGAACCGGCTCCGACTCGTGCGCTGCCCCGACCCCGAGCGCGGCCCCGGCGAGCGTCGCACCGGGGTTCGCCTCTCCGCCCCCGGAATGGGGATACTACCTCGCCTACGACGCGCTCGATCACTACATCCTCCTGCTCGGCGCGGGCGCCGAGACGTGGACGTTCGCCCACGGGACCTGGACCGAACTGCACCCCAAGGTCTCGCCGCCGTCCCGATCTCGGATGAGCCTCGCGTACGATCCGGCGGGTCCGTACGTCCTCCTCTTCGGCGGACTCGGGCTCAAGTCCGCGACCGACGCCCTCAACGACACCTGGACGTACGCCGCGGGCGTCTGGACCAACATCGCCTCGACCGCGGGACCTGCTCCCAGCCCCCGCTACCACGCCGTGATGGCGTTCGACAACGAGAGCGACGAAATGGTACTGTTCGGCGGGACGAACCACAGCGCGGCGGTGGGGGACACGTGGTACTTCCGGGCGGGGACGTGGTCCCAGGTCCCGATCGGCGGAGTCCGGTGCGGCGGACCGGGCCAATCGGCGTGCGCGAACGGGTCGGCCCCGTCCGACCGGTACGGCGCGTCGATGGTGTACGACGCCGCGAGCGACTCCCTCCTCCTCTTCGGCGGGGGGGCGCACGATCCGGCGCTCAAGGGCAACAAGACGTACTCCGACACCTGGGAGTTCTCGGGCGGCACCTGGACCAACATCACTCCGACGAAATCTTCGCCCCCTCCCCGCGTCCTCGCGACCCTGGCGTACGACGCCCGGGACCAGTGCGTCATCCTGTTCGGTGGGCTC
>JASHYU010000250.1 GCA_030042855.1 Thermoplasmata archaeon | reverse complement strand
TGACGGTTACCGGGGCCCTCATATTCTCGCCGTTCACGACGTTCCCGATCAGCTTTACGTCGTGCACGGACGGCACGCTCCTGTCCGAGAACGCGGTGATGACGGATGGGACGGGCGGGTTCAGCTGCACGTTCCCGGCGCCGCCGATCGTGAAGGGGAGTTATGATTTCACCGCGACGGACGGCACGAACACGCTGACGGCGAAGAAGCCGTTCGTCCTGACGCAGCCACCGCTGAGTCTCGCGGTCACGGCTCCCCTCGACCCGACCGGACCGGAGGGGACGCCGATCACGCTGACGGGCGCGGGGTTCCTGCCGGACGCGGTGGTGACGGTTACCGGGGCCCTCATATTCTCGCCGTTCACGACGTTCCCGATCAGCTTTACGTCGTGCACGGACGGCACGCTCCTGTCCGAGAACGCGGTGATGACGGATGGGACGGGCGGGTTCAGCTGCACGTTCCCGGCGCCGCCGATCGTGAAGGGAAGTTATGATTTCACGGCGACGGATGGAACGAATACATTGACGACGAAGAAGTCGTTCTACCTCAGTCAGCCGCGCCTGGGGCTCGCGATCACGGCTCCCCTGGATCTGACCGGACCGGAGGGGACCCCGATCACGCTGACGGGCGCGGGGTTCCTGCCGGACGCGGTGGTGACGGTTACCGGGGCCCTTACCCTCTCCCCCTTCACCCCGTTCCCGGTCAGCTTCACGTCATGCACGGACGGCACGCTCCTGTCCGCGAACACGGTGATGACGGATGGGACGGGCGGGTTCAGTTGTACGTTCCCGGCGGCCTCGACGGTGGCGGGGGCCTACGAATTCACCGCAGCGGACGGGACGAATACATTGACAACGACGAGGCCGTTCTATCTGACGTCGTGATTCTGGAAGCGTGTCATCGTGCGCCCGGGATGATGCACGCGCAATCGCGTCGAGGAGCCTCGCTGGGTGAGTCGGCGAAGAGCGAACCATGCCCGAACCATCCGGCCGTGGTTCGACGGTCCTTCACGCGGTGGGTGCGATATTCTGGTTGAATCGGAAAACGTTTTTCGGATCGAACTTGGTCTTCGTTGAGATCAAGCGGTCGTAGCTCTCCCCATAGTTCGCCCGGACCCGACCCATGTCGTCGGCCGCGGCGAAATTGATGTACCCGCCCTGCTCGGAGAATGGGGCGATCGCCTCGTAGTAGTCGCGCACCCATCGGATGTTGGCCTCGTTCTGGCGGGGATCCGGCCACATCCCCGCGATGACGGTCACGAATTTCGACCGCCGGTGACCAAATGCGGTGGCCCTGGAGTTCACGTCTTGGACCGCCCCATTGATCGGATAGATGTGCGCCGTCGAATGGACGACGGGCACTTTCGGCCCGTGGGCCACGTGGGCGTCGATAGCGACCCACGGCCCGCTGACGTTAGTAGCTTCCTAGAGGGGCGAGCCGATCGGTGCGGCCCGACGGCGCGACCCGTTCACGCGTCGGGTGGACGAGCCGGCTGAATGGGCCGCGGTGGACCCGCGTACTCATCGCGGAGGCACGGCAGCGAGCTCCCCTCCGTCAGCTCGCCTCGACCGAGAACATTCGCCATTCTCCCTCGAGGCCTTTCAACGAGCGCGTACCTCGATCCGCGAAGCGGACGTCCGACCCCACCGAGAGGTCGTGCACCGTGCCGGAGACGAGAACCTCCCCATCGCCGGCGGCCTGGCTGACGCGAGCCGCGATGTGGACCGCGATGCCGTGAACGTCCCCGTCCTTCAGAACGCACTCCCCCGTATGGAGCCCCGCGCGGATCTCGAGACCGGCCGCCCGGGCGTGGTCGCGCAGGACGCACGCGCAGCGAACGGCCCGGGTCGGGCCGTCGAAGATGGCCAGCAGGCCATCCCCGGTGGACTTGATCGTCTTGCCTCGAAATCGCGCGGTCTCGGTGCGAGCGTCGTCCAAGAATCGGCCGAGCACCTCGGTCCACGCGCGGTCGCCCAGGTGAGAGGCCTGCCGGGTCGACTCCACCAGATCCGTGAAGAGAACCGTCGTGAGTATGCGGTCGGTCTCGGGCACATCCGACGAACCCTCCACGAACCGGTGGATCTCGTCGAAGACCGCCTCCGTCTGTTCCGCGGAGAGCCAAAAGAGGTGATCCATTCCCGGCGTTTCCACGAGCCGAGCCCCGGGGATACGCGCCGCGAGGTACCGGCCGTGCTCGACGCTCACCGCCCGGTCCCCTTTCGGATGGAGGATGAGGGTGGGCACGTGGACCGCAGCGAGCGCGGACCGGACATCGATCTCCATGTTCATCCGAGCCAGGGCGAGTCCGGCGGACGGGGAGGCACCGTTCCGCAGGAGTCGACCCAACCATCGCTTGAATTCGGCATCATCGACGCGACTCGGGGCCAACTCCGAGGCGAGCCGCTCGACGTGCGCCGGGGAGCCCCAGTCGCGCAGGTCTCGCTGGATGGCGCTCTCCACCTGCTCTCGGGTGGGCGCCCAAGGGAAGTCGGGTGACCAAACCCCTGTGGCGAGCGGGCTCATGAGGATCAGTCCCCGCGTCCGCTCCGGATACGTCGCGGCGAAAAGGAGAGCCACCGAGGCCGCGTCGCGGGCCGCGACGAGGACCGCCCGGCGAGACCCGACCGCGTCCAGGACGGCTCGCCCATCGTCCATCCGCTCTTCTAAGGTGGCCACGCCCACGTCCCGATCGGAAAGCCCCGTGCCCCGCTTGTCAAACACGATCAACCGCCCCAGTGAGGCGAGCTCCTGATGGTACCGGGCATTCAGCGGGTGTTCCCAGGCGACCTCGAGATGGTAGACTCCGCTCCGGGCGAGCAGAAAGTCGACCGGGCCGCTTCCGAGGAGCTGGTAGGCGATGTGCACCGTGCCGCTGTTCGCATACTTGACCTCGGGCGGTTCCATGGGCAGCGGCCGGACGGCGAAGGCCCGTCGGGGCAATTTAGTCCTGCGACCGTCGACCTCAGCAGCCGCGAGGACCCGGCGCCGCGGGAGAACAAGCCCCGAGCGGGACTACGGGACTCGTAACCGACCCGTGGTATCGTTCGCCGCAATAGGCTAGGACATGCCGAGACGGCC
>JASHYU010000249.1 GCA_030042855.1 Thermoplasmata archaeon | reverse complement strand
GTTTACCATATTCCATGTCCGGCGGCAATGGTGGCTCGAGCGGCGTTCTCGATCCCGACGCGGATCCCGTCGGCTCGTCTCGACGAGAAGTTCTCCCTCGAAATCACCGTGACGCGGTTTGCGGCAGATCTGGAGAAAAATGAAGGCCGTGGTTCAGGATCGATACGGGAGGGCCGACACTCTCAGGCTCGACGACGCTGACATGCCGGTCCCGGACGCGACGAGCGTACTCCTGCGCGTTCGTTCTGCCTCCGTGAACGGTTTGGACTGGAGGATAATGTCGGGCCGACCGCTTATCGGCCGACTCCTCGGGTTCGGGCTCTCGCGGCCCAAACGAAGGATCCGCGGTGTAGACGTCGCCGGCGATGTCATCGCCGTGAGTAAGGCGGTCTCGCGCTTCAAGATCGGTGACGCTGTATTCGGGCTCGGCAGCGGGTCGTTCGCGGAGTACGTCGCGGCGGACGAGCGCGAGCTCACGAAGAAGCCGGAGGATGTGTCCTACGACGACGCGGCCACTCTGGGAATAGCCGCATTCACGGCCCTCCAGGCGCTTCGCGACAAGGGACGAGTTCAGCCCGGCAATTCCGTCGCCATCACTGCGGCCGGCAGCGGTGTCGGAACTTTTGCCGTCCAACTCGCCAAGTGGATGGGGGCCCGGGTGACCGCGGTCACGCGTGCGGACAACGTCGAGCTGCTCCGTTCGGTGGGGGCAGACGTAGTCGTGGATTACGAGAAGACAGACTTCACTCGCGGGTCCGATCGCTACGACGTTATCCTCGACGTCTCGGGACAAAGTGGGATGGGACGGCTGGTGCGAACCCTGAAGCCCGGGGGTACGTTGGTATGCGTCGGGGGCCGGGGTGGCTTCGGTCGATTCGTCAAGGCCGGGCTGCGTCGACGAGTGCTTCGTCAGCGGACCTTCGGGCTGATGGCGAAGCCGAGCGTGGACGATCTGGCGAGACTTGGAGATCTCGTGGCCCAAGGAACCCTGAAACCGGTCGTCGACCACGTTTACTCACTACCGCAGACGCCCGAGGCGATGGCCCGGGCCGAACTCCATCAGGCGCGAGGAAAACTAGTCGTCCACGTTTCCTGATCTGGGCCACCAAGCGGCGACTGCCGGTTTGGGCTCGGATGGATGCAAGGTCGCTGGCGGCTGGGCCGACTGGAAGCCGCTCGGTAGGCCCTTACAAACTAGCTCGCCGTCTCTAGTGGGCTTGCAGCAACGGTCCTGAGACGCGGGCCGGCCTCCTGATTGCCACACAATGGAGTCGTGATCCTGGTGTCGATCCTTGGTTCAAGGGTTATCCAGCACCGAACCAATGGGCCGCTGATATGTCCCGTGACCGAGATCGGGCGGCGAGTCTAGGCTGATCGAACATCGGTCATCCGGCCAGTTTTCACATCATAAACGTGCCCGGTGACTAGCACATCCTTGCGAACACTCGGGGAGGTCTGCAGCCGAGCCACGTCGTCGCGGACGCTCTGCTCAAGGTCGGTGTACGGAAGGAAGTCGATGCCCGATGAATCCAAGCCCAACTCGCTGCGGGTCCGATCATGGAGCACCTGGTTCGAGAATCGATTGAGCCCGCAGTCCGTGTGGTGGATGACCATCACTCGACGGGAACCAAGCATCTGAGTGATGAAAAAGAGTCGCAGGAAGTCGTCCGTGACCCGCCCTCCCGCGTTCCGGAACACGTAGGCTTCTCCTTCCGGAAGTCCTAGGAAGTGGGCCGGGTCGACCCGGGAATCCCCGCACGTGAGGACAGTAACTCCGGTCCTGCAGCGCATCGCGAGGTCGCCCTTTGCGAACTTGCTGGCGTATGCTTCGTTGGCTCGGAGGAACGAGTCGACCGCGTCGGTTGCGTCCGGTGACATGGATTCACCCTCGAGTGTTCTCCACTGCTACCGGCTATATCTAACCGACTTGAGGCGATGACCCGGGCCGGATTGTGTTGGGATTCTCGGACCCACATTCTTTCAACTACGCGCAAACCCCCCCGCAACCTCCCCCCTGGGTCGTGGTTGGTGAGTTGGCTCAAGGGTTGAGCGGCGAGGTTGGTTCAAACGGCCTCGGCGGTTCCACCTCGGTACACAAAATTTCCCATGTGGTGTGCGGTCACTCTCCCGAAGTGTCGCTCGATCGCGGGTAAGCCGCCCCTCTCTGCGCGTCGCGGGGGACCAGCTAAGAACCCTCCACCGTCTGGATCGGAGGATGCCGGGAGCGAGCGTCAGGCGGCTCCGAGAGTGGGCCAACGCACTGCCTTCGGTGAGGGAGAAACGGCATCCGCGATTCGAGTTGCCGGTCTGGCAGGTGCGCGGAAAGACGTTCCTCGAACTCGGGCCAGACAGAGCGGTGGCCACATTTCGCATCCCCGAGGAGTCCGCAGCGGTCGCTGCCGCGGCCCATCCAGAGTACGCCCGGGTTGTCCATCGCCCGAACGCGCTTCGAACGTACCTGGGGTTGGAGGTCCGGCTGCCGGGGGCCTCGGGTGCTCGGATCAAACTGTGGGTGATCGAGGCGTGGGTAGCGAAAGCTCCACCGAGGCTAGTCAGGAGATATCTCGATGAGGGCGGCCGTCCGCCCAGACCCCTGAGGATCCGTTCGGACACCCTACGCGGATACGAGTCGAAGCGCTCGCCCTCGGGCGATCAGACCCAGGCACCGACGGTGAGTCGAGACCAGCAGGCCCACCAACGTGGGAGTTGGGCGTCGTAGATCGGTCTGGGGATCGCCGCTTGTTGGGCCGTACGATCCGCCCGAATGGGCCCTGAAGGCCGAGCGGTCCGCATGTCGTAGCGTGGCGCTCCAAATCCCCCCACCCACCGATGGCGGCCGCGGTGGTCGGACGGTTCCGTATCCGCCCGGCCGGCCTGCCCATCCCGGTGGGAGCGATCCCCTTCCCTCCACCCGACTAGCCCGCGCGATCGCAAGACGCGCAAGTTCCGACTGCTAGCAAGCACCCACTTGCCGCTAACAGGTTCCGAGGGTCTGACCCGGGCTCCCAGCGAACGAAACACCGCCACGTCCACCTTCTCCGTTGGGATCGAGATGTTCGCACCGTTCGGCCACATCCTCTCGGGCGGGTGCATTCCTTGTCGCACCTTGCGAGATACGATAGCGCCGCTCCCAACGCGAAGATCGTGTCCACCGGAGTCACCCGGGATTGCTCTGCAGGCCAAACGACGCTCTCGACTCACGGAGTCGCTTGGAATTGGAGTCTCAACGAGACGAGGTAGCCCCACCCATGACCAGCGTCGCGGGGACGCTGCGGACGACTCGATGCTGAATCTCCATCGAGACGGGCCCGAGGGTGTAGACGAGCCCGTACTTCGTTCGGAACGTCAGATATCGGGCGATCGAGCTCCCGAAGGCGGAGGCATCCACGTTCGTGCTCCGGGGTAGGTCGGCCCGGCCGGTAAGTTCTGTAACCTCATCCCAGCGGAGCCGGACCAGCGCGGACGCGGGATAGAATCGATGCGAGAATCGACAGAGGAGACCGCTCTCCGTGAATCCCACCGCCGCGGGGGCACGGCGGTATGGCCCGATCGTCAGCACGCAGAAAGCCGAGGGGAGCGCCGCAAGAGCCGCTAAAGGCAGTAGTGATCGGTAGACCCCCGGCTTCCAGAGAACCAAGGAGGCGATCATTACAACGGCCGCGACCAGCAGTACGATGGGGCCCCAGA
Source organism: Thermoplasmata archaeon (assembly GCA_030042855.1). The sequence goes on along the minus strand of JASHYU010000249.1, from coordinate 1,695 downwards.
ACCCTGCGGCTGCGCTCGTTGCGACGGGATTCTTGATCCAAGTGATCGTCGTGCCGGCCGAATCCGTGCCCTGATCGGAATCCAGACCGCCGGCCCTGAATGTGCGATATGCATCCTGAATGCCTCTCATCTCTCGGGCCCCGAGCGAATCGAAACCTACCGTTCGACCGGTGTCGAGGGTGCACTCGAGCACGGGACTCGTGCTCGAGATCTCGAGGACTTCGTTGAACGGAAGGCCTCGGACAGAGCCCCCCGTTCGGACAGAAAAGCCACTACTCGAGATCGCAACCGCATCCGGAAATCGGGAGCCCATTACAACCATGAGGAGCCCCGTGAGGAGCGGCACCGCCGCAAAGACGAGGGGCTGCCCGGCACTCTTTCCCTGGGCAGAGGGCAAGAAGAGCACCACGAGGCCGATGCCGGCGACAACTAGCAGCGCCCCGACCCGGACGACCGACCTCCGCAGACTATTCGGCTGCCACGGGCCGGCAGGGTAAGGGTAGGTCGCCGGAGTTTCGGAGATTGGCTGTGGAATCCCGCCAGCGACGTCCCTAGCCCGGACTGCGGTGGCCCGTGGGGGTGGGGTCGGCGCCTTCGGTTGAGCTCGGTTCCTCCAGTGTTCGTACCCCGCCACCGCTGCTTCCGCGCCTTCCGGACTGGTAAGGAACGCGAGCCGGCGGTTGTCCGATGTTCGAACGGAGACGAAGGACCCGTTCGGTCCGCTCCCCGTTCGGATCGAGGCGAGCGACGACCAGGCGATGAATCCCGGAGACCCGAGCGTCGCCCGACTGACATCTCGATGGATCCCGAACGAAGAGATCCCAAAGTGTAGCGGTTCGGTCCGATAGCCCGAGGCGCCCACTCCAAAGATGATCAGCGAGAACGCGAGTGCCGTGAACGCTCCGGAAAAGAACCAGCCGTGAGCGAATCTCAATCCGCCTGGCAAGAGCAGTTCGCCGAGGACTAAGATGGGAATCGAAATGGCCACGATGATTCCGGAAGTGCGCATCCAGCGACGAAGACGCGGACGCTGCGTGTTCGGAAACCACCGAATCTGCCCAGGGTCAATCGGAGGCGGAGCGGGCCCGGAGAGCATCGTCGGTCGTGCGCCGTCGTTACCGAAGACATTACCAAGATATTCGTCCTCCGACGGCGCGCCTGGAGAACGTCGTCTGTGATCGGGGTCGATTCAGTCCGTTCGGGGCACTCCCAGATCGGTTCCCCTCGCCGTTCCCGCCCGCGGATGAGCTCAACGTCCAGTCGTGATGCCGTGAGCTGGCGCCCAGCTTGAGTCTCGCGATGGCTATCGAACTGATCGACTTTGACGACGCCTACCGGGACCACCGGAACGCCGTGGTGTCGCTGCACTACAGCGCGTGGGGCGGGCTCGATGATCTGGCAAAGACAATTCAGGTCCGGCGGGCCGGTTTCCCCTTTGCCCCGTATCTGGGAGTGTACGCCCGGGAGGGGGGTCTGCTCCTCTCCGGCGTCTTCGTCTCTCACTATCCGCTGACCACGCCCACTGGACCCGAGACCGGGGCGGGAATCGAGCTCCTGATGACTCGCCCCGACGCCACCCGGCGTGGTCTCGCGCGAGAACTCTTGCGCGAAGTGCACCGGCGCGAGCGAAAGGCGGGCACTCGGCTCGTGCTTCTATGCACGGGCCGGTCGAACCTAGCACACGAGCTGTATCTC